>SLCJ01000236.1 GCA_007125835.1 Verrucomicrobiales bacterium
GAATGGGAGCGGGTGATGAGTGGGTATGGACGGCTTTACTGGCGGGTGGCAGGAAGTGCGGCGAGCCTTGCGGCCGCGGCGCGAGCTGCGGGTCAGCAGTGGTTCTGGGGGGCTGGGAAGCGGAGGGGTGCTGACGTGTAGGGTGAGGGGCGGCATGTTTTTGAGGGGATCGCTGGAGTGGAGGGAGGAGAAAATGAATGGAGAGAGAGGAGGCCGTGCCGTCATTTTCATGCGTGCAGCGATTTGCGTGACAGCAAAGGCCAGCGGCCCTACAAACTAGCTTCCTGGGATTGGCGTTTACCGGATGTGATCCTTGTGAATGGCGCACCTTGTGTTTATGCGCACGGTCTTGAGCAGGAAATTGAAAGCGCTCGGTATCTTCAAATAAATATTGGCAGGCAACTAATGAAATCGGCAGTAGACGGTCGGTTTTCCTTGCCAAGTCGGGTGGATTGACTTTGATTCGCCGGGGCAGCGTCGTGCATCGGCGGTCCACCTAATTCATGAAAGCTCTCGTCAAAAAAGAAGCGGCACCCGGGCTCTGGCTCGAGGACGTGCCCGAACCGGAGGTTGGCCCCCGCGACGTCCTGATCCGCATCCGCAAGACCTCGATCTGCGGCACCGATGTCCATATCTGGAAGTGGGATGATTGGGCCCGCAAGACCATCCCCGTGCCGATGGTGGTCGGCCACGAATTCTGTGGGGTGGTTGAAAGTGTCGGAGCTGCTGTGACTGACATCCGTGTTGGCGAACTTGTTTCAGGAGAGGGGCACGTGGTCTGTGGACGCTGCCGCAACTGTCAGGCCGGCCGCCGCCATCTCTGTCCGCATACCCAGGGTGTCGGGGTCAATCGTGCCGGGGCATTTGCGGAATTGCTGTGCATTCCCTATACCAATGTTTATAAAGTTGACCCCTCGATTCCGGAGGAAGTCATTTCCACCTTTGACCCGCTGGGCAACGCCGTTCACACTGCTCTTTCGTGGGATCTTGTCGCCGAGGACGTGTTGATCACCGGGGCCGGTCCCATCGGCTGTATGGCCGCGGCTGTGGCGTGTTTCGCCGGGGCCCGCCACGTCGTGGTGACCGACGTCAACCCGTGGCGCCTGGAGTTGGCAGCGAAACTGGGAGCCACACGCACCGTGAACGTGGCAGAGGAATCCCTCGCTCAGGTGAAGAGGGAACTCGGCATGGTCGAGGGATTCGATGTCGGGCTGGAAATGAGTGGCCATCCTTCCGGAATGAACGACCAACTCGAGCATGCCGCGAACGGCGGTAGGATTTCGCTCCTGGGAATCTTCCCTGAAACGTTTCCCGTCGACTGGGACAAGGTGATTTTCAAGGGGCTGCTTCTCAAAGGGATTTACGGGCGTGAAATGTATGAGACATGGTATAAGATGACCTCGATGATCCGTGCCGGCCTCGACATCTCGCCTGTCATCACCCACCGTTTTCACTATGTTGATTTCAAAGCCGGGTTTGAAACCATGATGGGCGGGCAGTCCGGCAAAGTGGTTCTCGATTGGACCACTTGAGCCCCCGGCAGACGTAACCACCCCACGACCCACGATCAAAACACGCACCCCAATACACCCCATTCTTCCATGATTCCCGAATCCTACCGCAACCAGCTCCGCGAAACCCTCGATTCTATCCGCAACGACGGCCTTTACAAACAGGAACGCCACATCGAGTCGCCGCAGAACGCCACCGTCCGCCTTCACGATGGACGCGAGGTGATCAACATGTGCGCCAACAACTACCTAGGCCTCGCCGACCATCCCGATGTGGTGGCGGCGGCCCGCGAGGCCCTCGACCGCTGGGGATTCGGGATGGCCAGCGTGCGCTTCATTTGCGGCACCCAGTCGCTTCACCGCCAGCTTGAGGAGCGGATCAGCGGGTTTCTCGGCACCGAGGACACCATCCTCTACCCGAGCTGCTTTGACGCGAACGCCGGGCTTTTTGAAACCCTTCTCTGCCCAGAGGACGCCGTGATCTCAGACCAGCTCAACCACGCATCGATCATTGATGGTGTGCGTCTTTGTAAGGCCGCGCGCTTCCGCTACGCCAATAATGACATGGAGGATCTCGAGCGCAAGCTCCAGGAGGCGGATGCTGCCGGAGCCCGCGTGAAATTGATCACCACCGACGGTGTGTTTTCCATGGACGGCATCATCGCCCGGCTCGATGAGGTGCACGCCCTCGCTGCCAAATATGGGGCGATTGTCCACTTTGATGACTGCCACGCCACCGGATTTCTTGGAGCTACCGGACGCGGCACGCACGAGCATTGCGGCATCAAGGACGGAATCGATCTGACCACGGGAACTCTCGGCAAGGCTCTGGGCGGAGCCTCCGGCGGCTACACCTCCGGCAGCCGCGAGATTGTCGAGCTGCTGCGTCAGCGCAGCCGCCCTTATCTTTTCTCCAACAGTGTCGCTCCCCCCATCGCCGCCGCCGCCCTCAAGGTCTTCGACCTGCTCGACGCATCGACGGAACTGCGTGATAGGGTGGAGGAGAACACCCGCTATTTCCGCGCCGCCATGGCAGAGGCGGGCTTTGCCCTCTCGGGCAGCGACCACCCCATTACTCCAGTGATGCTGGGTGACGCCGCTCTCAGCCAGCGTTTCGCCGATGCTTTGCTCGACGAGGGAGTCTATGCCATAGGATTCTTTTACCCCGTGGTGCCCAAGGACACGGCCCGCATCCGTACCCAGATCAGCGCCGCCCACACCCGCGAAATGCTCGACAAGGCCGTCGAGGCGTTCATCACTGTGGGGCGGCGGCTGGGGGTGGTCTGAGCGGCGGGGCCGTTCAGGCTTTCGCCGTTGATGGGTTCCACACCTGAAGCGGGGTCACGCCGAGACTGCCCTGCTGCACCGCACGGATCGCCTCAAGCGTTGCCCGGGCGGAACTCAGGTTGGTGCAGTGTGAGATCCTGTATTGGATGGCGGCGCTGCGAATGGCCCGCTCGTCCTCGCGTGCGGCCTGCGAGCTGGGTGTGTTCACCACAAAGTGGATCTCCCCGTTTTTGATTGCATCGACAATATTGGGGCGGCCTTCGAGCACCTTGTTCACCGGCACGACGGGCAGCCCGCTGTTGCCGATCACCTTTGCTGTGCCTTTGGTCGCCACCAAGCGGAAGCCCAGATCGTGAAACCCTTGGGCAATTTCAAGCACTCCGTCCTTGTCACGGTCGCGCACCGAAATAAACACCGTACCCTCCATTGGCAGCGTGTTGCCGGCCGCCATTTGCGCCTTGGCGTAGGCGATCCCGAAGCTCTCGTCGATGCCCATTACCTCGCCCGTGGCTTTCATCTCTGGGCCGAGAATGATATCGATGCCGGGGAAACGGTTGAAGGGAAACACCGCCTCTTTCACCGCGAAGTGCGGAATTGCAACCTCACGGGTGAACCCGAGATCGGCCAGCTTCGCACCGGCCATCACCTTCGCCGCCAGTTTGGCGAGCGGCACACCCGTGGCCTTGGCCACAAACGGAACGGTGCGCGAGGCACGGGGATTCACCTCAATCACGTAAAGGTTGTCATCTTTTACCGCGAACTGGATGTTCATCAGTCCGCGCACGTCCAGTTCCGAAGCCAGGGCCTTCGCCGCCGAAGAGATCCGAGCCTTCATGTCGTCCTTTAGCGAGAAGGGCGGAATTGAGCAGGCGCTGTCGCCACTGTGCACGCCCGCTTCCTCAATGTGCTCCATGATCGCTCCGATGACTGCGGTCTCGCCGTCGGAGATCAGGTCGACATCCACCTCGGTGGCCCCTTCCAAAAATCGGTCCACCAAGACCGGCCTGTCCGGACTGGCCTCAACCGCCGTGCGCATGTAATGCCGGAGCTCGGTATCGTCGTGGACAATCATCATTGCCCTGCCGCCAAGCACGAAAGAAGGGCGAACCAGCACCGGATAGCCGATCCGTTTAGCGATTGCCAGAGCCTCGTCCTCGCTGACTGCCGTGCCGGCGGGAGCCTGCTCCAGGCCCAGACGGTCGAGCAGTGCCGAGAAGAACTTTCTGTCCTCAGCCTGTTCGATGCTGTCCGGCGAGGTGCCGATGATGGGCACCCCCGCCTCCTTGAGGGACCCGGCAAGGTTCAAGGGCGTCTGCCCGCCGAACTGGACGATCACGCCGTCGCACTTTTCCTGGTCGTAGATGTTCAGCACGTCTTCCAGCGTGAGGGGCTCGAAATACAACTTGTCGCTGGTGTCGTAGTCCGTCGAGACCGTCTCCGGATTCGAATTCACCATGATGCTCTCAATGCCCATTTCCCGCAACGCAAAGGCGGCGTGCACACAGCAGTAGTCGAACTCGATGCCCTGGCCGATGCGGTTCGGTCCGCCACCGAGAATCATCACCTTTTTCCTGCCGCTGTCCTTGACTTCGTTTTCGATCCCATATGTGGAATAGTAATAGGGGGTATAGGCTTCGAATTCCGCCGCGCAGGTATCGACCAGTCGGTAGGTTGGCACTATGCGGGCCGCCTTGCGTTCGGCTCGGATATCAAGCTCGCTGACAGCCTCCCCTTCCCCGCGCGAAGAGCGCGCATGGGCGATCTGGCGGTCGGAAAACCCAAGCCGCTTGGCTCGTCTCAGGTCCAGCGTCTCCAGTGTTTTCTCTGCTTCTACCAGCTCGGCGATGTGGCGCAGGAACCAGCGGTCGATTTTGGTAAGCTCGAATGCTTCCTCGATGTCCATGCCACCGCGAAGGGCCGCCACAATCCAGTAGATGCGGTCGGCACCGGGAATGCGCAGCCTTCGCTCGATTTCCGCCTTGTCCGCGCCGACGATGTCCTTGCCGTCGCCGACCAGACCAAAGCGACCCGTTTCCATTGAACGCAGCGCTTTCTGTAGCGAATCTTTGAACGTGCGCCCGATGGCCATCGCCTCTCCCACCGACTTCATCTGCGTGGTCAGAACCGGATCGGCGTCCTTGAATTTCTCGAAGGTGAAACGTGGGATTTTCGTCACCACGTAGTCGATTGTTGGTTCGAAGCTCGCCGGAGTCTCGCGCGTGATGTCGTTGCGCAGTTCGTCGAGAGTGTAGCCCACTGCCAGCTTGGCGGCGATCTTGGCGATGGGGAAGCCCGTGGCTTTGGAGGCCAGCGCCGAGGAGCGCGAGACACGCGGGTTCATCTCAATCACAATCATGCGGCCGTTGTCCGGATGGACGGCAAACTGGATATTCGAACCACCGGTTTCCACGCCGATCTCGCGGATCACCGCGAAGCTGGCGTCCCGCATAATCTGATACTCTCTGTCGGTCAGTGTCTGGATTGGTGCCACGGTGATGGAATCCCCCGTGTGCACCCCCATGGGGTCGAGGTTCTCAATCGAGCAAATGACCA
>SLCJ01000312.1 GCA_007125835.1 Verrucomicrobiales bacterium
AGATGGTAGAGCTGCCAGGCCCTCGGCTCATACTGATAAATCAGCTTCCAATCGTCCTCGATGAAAGATGAGTAGAATGTGTTGTTGTGGCGGCCATGCGGGAAATGTGCCAAAAACTCCGGCTCGCGGGGATGGCTTCCGCCAGTTAGAGCCGACGAGAGATTGTGACCATCGATGGTGAGCCCCGCCGGAAGCTCCACCCCCGCCACGGCGGCCAGGGTGGGCAGAAAATCCGCCGGCGTGGCGAACACGCCGGTCCAACTTCCCGGCGGAATCGGCAAGCGCTGTTGATTTGGATTCTCAGGGTCGGGCTTTGCCCACGCCACAATCATCGGCACCCGGAACCCTCCCTCAAACCGCGTGCCTTTTTTGCCGCGAAGGGGCAGGTTGGGAGGACCGTCGGAGCCGTTGTCCGAATAGAATACAACCAGCGTGTCACCCGCCACACCGACGGCCTCGAGATGGTCCAGCAGGTCGCCGAGGGACTTGTCCATTCCTTCCACAAGCGTTGCGAAGGCCAGGGGCATGCCCTCCAGCTCGGGATAGTTCTCCGCGAAACGCGCGTCGGTTTCAAACGGCGCATGCACCGCGTAGTGCGACATATGGGCGAAGAAGGGTTTGCCTGCCGCCACTGCCTCATCAATCGCGGCGCACATTTCGAGGGTGATGGCCTCGGTCAGAAATGTGTCCGTCCCATGATACTTTTTGAGTCCCGGCACATCCCAGTTATGGCCGCCGCCGCGCCAGGCGGCACTGAAATTCTTCTCGCCCCAATAGGATCCCGGGCCACCGCCTCCATAGCCCGCAATATTCACATCAAACCCGACATTCAGTGGATCGCCGGCCGGCGTGGCGTCCGGTCCGAAATGGGCCTTGCCGGAATGGATCGTGCGATACCCAGCCTCACGTAAAATCCCCGGCAGGGTCGGAATGGCCGGATCGAGTCCCTCCATCCGCCAATCCGGAGAACGCAGCGGCCCGTCGGCCGCGCCTGTGTCCACCACCTGCTTCGGATGCGTCCAGGTGGTGATTCGCAAACGCTCGGCCGTCTGTCCGGTGAGTATCGATGTCCGTGTCGGCGTGCACACGGCATACGCGCGTGCATTCGTAAACACCCGCCCCTGGGCCGCCATCCGCTCCATCGCAGGCGTACGGTAGCGCTCGTTCAACGGCATGTCCACAGGCTCTCCCGCCGCATCGCGCAAGAAGCGCACCGAGGTGTCGGCAACCCCCATGTCATCCACCAGGAAGAAAAGCAGGTTCGGGCAAACGGACTCCTCAGCGGAAAAGGCCCGAGAAGTCTGCGCGGATAACATTGCAACAATCAACAAGGACCAAGTGAATTTGCGCGGGAGTGTCATGATCATGGCGGCAGAGGGGGGCTTTGGATGTACCCGGCGTGCAGCTTGGCAGCCCTCACGGGCACATGCAAGCGGTTAAATCAAGGTCTCTCCCTGTGGGCGGAAAATCGCAGCACTCGTCGCAAGGTTTGATACACTTCATTGCCACCCGTTGTTTCCACTTGCCTCCCACCGTAAACCCTATCATGCTCTGGAATCATGCCTGATTCGCATCCGAGAGCGCCATCCGAGATCATGATGCTCCACACCCTGAAACGGGTGTCGATGTTTTCCGGCCTGACACCCCCGGAGTTCCACAAGATCCTCTCCGCCTGTCGACTCATCTCCTTGAAGAAGGAGGACGTTCTTTTCCATGAGGGCACGGAGGCGGACGGCTTTTTCATCGTCCACTCCGGGGCGGTCAGTGTGCACCGCCTCACCCCGGCCGGGCGGGAGCACGTGATCCGGGTGTTTTACCCCGGTGAAGCCTTCGCCGAAGTGGCGATGGTAACAGGTGCCGGCTACCCGGCCTCGGCCTCAGCGATCGAAGACAGCCAAGTGATCCTGGTCAGGCGTGGTGATTTCCGCCGGGAAATCCACCGTGATCCGGACCTGGCGCTACGCATCCTCGCCTCATTCAGCACCCACCTTAAGTTCCTGGTCGAAACCGTGGAAGACCTCAAACTCCGCCAGGGGGAATCCCGCCTCGCCCAATGGCTGCTGCGCCAAAGCCACAGCAACGGCAACACCGTCGAACTGCCTCTCGCAAAACGCTTGCTCGCCTCCCAACTGGGGCTCGCGCCAGAGACATTTTCACGCATCTTGTCCCGGTGGCGCGAAGCCGGGCTGGTCGAGGTGGACGGGCCGCGCATCACCCTGCGCGACCCCGCCGCCCTCGAAGGACAAATCGGCGCATAGCCGCACAAGCTTTGGGATGAAATATGCCGCCCCGCGGCCTTACACGAATCCAAATTGGTGAAAATCACCACAGCAAGGGGACGGACGCAGTTCACTCCACAACCGTCATCACGCCGCGCATGCCCGCTTCAGTGTGGCCGGGGAACGAGCAGACGAAGGGATATTCACCCGGCTCGGCAGGCGCGGTGAAAACCAGCGTTTCCTCCTCACCGGGTCCGAGAATAGGCGTGGTGGCAATCACCTTGTCCTCAAAGTCGGGTGGAATGTATTCGTTGGCCGGATGCGATATCGCGGCTGCGGAGAAGGTGTTCGGAGCCACCGTGCCATCCAGCACGGCGAGATTGTGCCCCATGGACTCCTTGGGCATGACCCCCGTGTTTCGGAATATAAGCGTGATCTCCGCGCCCGCTCTGACCGCAAACTGGTTGGGGATGAATCGCATCGTATCCGTGCCCTCGATAATGATTTGGTCGGTGGTCAGCACGGCACCGCCACCCCGGGTCGGCGCAGTGGTTTCGTCGCCGCCACCACAAGCGGCGAGGGTCGCGGCCGCCGCAGTTGCGGCGGCCATACGAATGAACATATTTCTTTTCGTTGTTTTCATAGTTATGTTTTTGTTTCTGAAGATCGGGATGTTTTGTATTGTCTCATGCGGCCGCATTCCCTGATAAAACCGTGCATCCCTCGAATCATGGCGAGTCAATCCTCCTCCCGCGCGGGACGCCGCCCACGGGTTAGGATGGCGGTGAGGGAGAAGGCGAAGCATACAGCAAGCGCCGGAATCACCCATCCGCCGACGGATGCTGTGACAGCCTCCCGACCGCCGGCCCCTGCCAGACTGTAATCGGGCTCCTTCACAATCACCCTGGCACGCATATACGGGTGAGGCGTGCAGATGTATTCATATTCCCACGGCTCGTCAAACACATGGCTGTATCTCTCACCATGCGCGAGCAGCGGCGATACGATGCCCTCGTGATCGGGCGGCAGGTCCGTGAAGGCGACGTTGTGCACACCGGAAAACTCACCGGCAAGATAGGCGAAAGCCTCCTCATTGGTCCAGGTGACCTTGGTGCCAGGCGCAACCTGGATGACCTTGGGCCAGTATGAGTTGCCAATGATCGAAACGTGCACCTCCTTGGTCTCGGGGCCGTAAATCACGGGCTCGTCCACGGGGTGAGTGCCGGGCTTGAATGGCGAGATCACCCGCGTCGCAGCAGCCGTGATCTCCTCCATCTCCTCCGGTGTATGCAGCGGTCCGTCCGACAGCACCTGCGCCGGGGTTTCGGCGTCCTTGTCGGCCACCAGCAGACCAATCGCACCCCGGGCGGTGGACCCCACGGCATGCGAAAGCATCGTGTAAGCCCCTTCATCTGGCGGGATGCGGAACTCAATCACCCAAGAGTCGGTCGGTCCGGCCGTAACCGATTGCCCCCCCGGCCATTTCGCCTCTGGATGCCCCTGCCAGTAAACATAGTCCCACACGATTCCCACGATGTGGAAAGTAGAAAGCAGGTTCGGACCGACATTGAGGAAATAGATCCGCACAAAGTCGCCGGGCCGCACGCTGATTGGCTCCTCGATGTAGCGGAAGAGTTTGCCGTTGAACATCACATAGTCAGCGCTGCCCTCAATGGCACCTTTGCCTGACGCATACAATTCATGCTGGGTGAGGAACAATTCCAGATCGGGTTCCCGCCCCATATCCTGCTCAAGTTGGTATGGCGTGGATTTCGGTTTTACCACCATCATCCCATACTGGCCGAACAACACATGCATGGGAATCGCATGGCCGCCCGGCGCGCAATGATAGAGGAAAACCCCGGGGTGATTCACCTGAAAAACGACCCGCCCCTCCTGATTGGGCTGAATCTGGCCCAGGTATTTCGACGTCTGCGTGTATGCAGCGTGAATCGAAGCTCCATGCGGTATCGTGCCTTGGTTCTTGATGACCATTTCCACAATGTCCCCCTCCTCGACGATGATCGTCGGTCCGGGAATCATGCCATCGGTCAAAAAACCGTCGTAAACCACTCCATTGCCCAGGTAGGTCTGCCCTTCGTGAAGAGTGACGGTAAAGGAGACATCGGGTTCGGTTTCCTGTGGCAGCGCCGAGGTGGCAGGCAGAGGCAGGTCAAAATCGCGCCGATAGATCTCGACGAACTCAGAAGCCTCCATCTGCGGTGTGAGAACCCGAGGAGGCAAATTGCCGGGAGAAGCCAGCGTGGCGGCTGCCAAGGCCCCGCGGGCCGCCGATAGACCAGCCGCCGGTGCGGGTGCAGGAGCCGGGTCGGCCACGGCTGCCAGTTCCGGTGCCAGCGGCTCAGCCCGGGCCTCCGCACCCACGGCACCCTCCGCTTCCTCGGTGCCTCCGGGCACCGGCGGGTTCGGATTATTGACAAAAAAATGGGGGCCCGCTATTTCCGCCAGTGGCAGGGATTGCTGGTTTTCAAACGCGCGCCGATAGTCGCGCTCCAGCAAGGAACCAGCCCGCTCGTTGTCCATTTCGCGGGCGAAGGTGAAGTTGCAGGCCGCACAGGCCTGAGCCTGCGGGGCCGTGGCGAAGAACAACGGGATCGCGGCCAGAATGGCCGACCAGCGCAAGGATGCAGGGAGCGTTTTCATCATGCCTCAGATTCGCACACCCGCACCCGGTTGTCCTTGACCCGCGTCAAGTGTCGATACCGCTTTTCTGAAATCCGCCGAAACGGGAAAAAGCCACCCGGTGGATGCCGGGCGGCTTTGGGTTCACGACAGAATCTTCTGCCGCCTGGCGAAAGGCCTACTGCGACGGCTCTTCATCAAAGCTCAGACGAAGGAATCCAGCCTCTTGCACCCCGGCCGGATCATCCAGGCGGAAGCTGTGGTATTGCCAGCCATCCGGTGCCTCCGTAGGCCAGCCGGCAGGCACCAAGGCCGGAGTGATCTCAACCACCGCCTCGGCGAAGGCCTCCAGATCACGCGATCCCTGAACTTCGCAGCTCAGGCCGTGGATCGTCGCTTGCGAACCACCGCTGAAATCGGTTCCGGCTGGCGCAGCAAAGCTCAGCACCAGCGCGTCACCGACACCGTC
>SLCJ01000026.1 GCA_007125835.1 Verrucomicrobiales bacterium
CGGCAGAATGGGAGTCAGGATGCAAAGGTGTCACCCGTCACCGGTTTCACAACCTGGGATCCACCGGTTCGCTTTCGAGGGCGAGGACGCCGAGGACGCACTGGTGGGTTTCGCGGAGCGGACGGCGGCTGGTGAAGCGGGCGAGGGCTTCGAGGCCGAGTGCGAATTCGCGCTCGGCCATGGAGCGTTTGTGGCCGAGGCCGCGTTGTTTGAGGCGGGCGAGGTTTTCGGGGGCGTCGTATTCCGGGCCGTAGATGATGCGGAGGTATTCACGACCGCGGCATTTGACGGCGGGCTGGACAAAGCGCCGGGGGCCGCGGGCAATGAAGTCGAGCGGTTTCACGACCATGCCTTCGCCGCCAGCGGCGGTCATTTCCTCCCACCAGGTGGTGACGGCGGCGCATTGGGTGTCATCGTCAAGGGCGGCGCGTTGCCAACGGGTGGCAGGGAAGAGGACAGGGTCGGCCTGGCCGAGGCGGGCGGCGGTTTCCATGTGCCAGATGTGGTTGCGGTCTGTGAAGACGGCGTCTTCGCCGGCGAGGAAATGGAAGGGGGCGAGGCGGAGGTCGTCGAGGGAGACGACATCCCAGCAGTAGTGGCGGTAGGCGGCGCGGTAGCGGGCGAGGCGGGAGGCAACGGGGGCGCGGGATTCGCGTAGGGCGGAGAGTGTGGCGGCGGCTTCGGGATCCAGGTGGGTGGCCTCAAGCGCGGTGGCGAGGGCGTGGTCGAGGGCGGCGGTGTGGGCCTCGCCGGCGGTGGCGACGGCGGCGTATTGGGACTGGATGAGGTCGCGTGCCTTGACCGACCAGGGCATGAGTTCGCAGTCGAGGCAGAGCCAGTCGGTGGCAAGTTCGTCCCACAGGCCGCTGGTTTCAAGCGCGGCGGCGAGGCGGTCGAGAAGGGCGGTTTCGGTGGCGGTATCCGAGAAGAACGGTCGGCCGGTGCGGGTGAAGATGACGCCGCGCGATGGCCGGGCGAGGCCGAAGCGGGTGATGGCGGTTTGCGGATCGCGGCAGACGACGACGACAGCGCGCGAACCCATGTGTTTTTCCTGGTAAACGACCTCGGTGATGCCGTTTTCGCGGTAGTAGCCGAGGGCTTCCTCGGGGCGTTCCAGCCAGCCGTCGAGCGGGCTGGTGGCGCAGGGCGACATGGTCGGCGGCAGGTGGATGAGCCACCGTGGATCAACAGCGAACCGGCTCACCAGCTCGATGGCGGCGAGGAGGTTTTCGTTGCGGATGGTGATGGACGGGCGCAGCGCGGTGTGGATGCGCCCGGAGCCCAGCAGGTCGTCGAGATCAAGCAGTCGGTCGTGTTCGAGCTGGGCGTCAGTGCCGGCCTCAGCGCGGAGCGGGCGTGCGGGCTCTCCGTAGGTGGCGCGTGCGGGAACGGCGACGGTTTCCATTTCGGGGTAGCGGAGGGCGGTGAGGTGGCCGCCGAAGCAGCAGCCGGTGTCGATGTTGACGGTGTGGTTGAGCCAGCGGGGTTCGAGGAAGGGGGTGTGACCGTAGACGACGAGGGCTTTGCCGCGATACGAGCGCGCCCAGTCGAGTCGTTCGGGAAGGCCGTATTCGTCGCGTTCGCCGGTGGTTTCGCCGTAGAGGCAGAATTCGCGCACTTTGCCTGAACCGCGCCCCTGCATTTCCTCCTTGAGGCCGGCGTGGGCGACGACCAGTTTGCCGCCGTCAAACACATAGTGGCTGACGAGGCCGTCGAGGAAGGCTGTGAGATCGCGGTGGTCGATGGGATCGGCTTCGAGTTGGGCGATGGTGTCGGCGAGGCCGTGGGTGGGCTGGACTTTTTTGCCGTTGAGCCAGCGGAGGAATTTCACGTCGTGGTTGCCGGGCACGCAGAGGGCGGTGCCGGCGGCGCAGGATGCCATGGCGAGGCGCAGGACATTGGGGGAATCCGGGCCGCGATCGACAAGGTCGCCGACAAAGATGAGGATGCGGCCTTCGGGATGGCGGGCGATGTGGTTTTCAACTCGCCAGCCGAGCTTTTCGAGGAGTTCGAGCAGCTCGGGGTAGCAGCCGTGGATGTCGCCGATGATGTCAAACGGGCCGGCCTGGTCCATGCGGTTGTTCCAGAGTTTGTCGCGGAGGATGGAGGTGACGGCGTCGGCCTCTTCGGGAGTGCGGAAGACGGTGAGCGAGCGAAAGCCCTCGCGCTTGATGCCCTTGAGGCCGCGCCGGAGCTGGGAGCACTGGCGGCGGAGCACGTGCGGGCCGAAGTCGCGGTCGGGGCGCGCGGCATTGCGGGCGGCGCAAGTTTTTTCGTCGATGCGGAAGACGATGGCGGCGGGCAGGACGTGGTATTCGCGGGCAAGGGCGATCAGCTTGGCGCGGTCGGCGGGGTCGAGGTTGGTGGCATCGACGACGCAGAGGCGGCCGAGGGCGAGGCGCTGGCGGAGAATGAAATGCAGCAGCTCGAAGGCCTGCGGGGTGACCGATTGGTCGCCCTCGTCGTCGCTGACGACAGCGCGGCAGGCATCCGAGGAAATGATTTCAGTGGGCAGGAACAGGCGGCGCGCAAACGTGGATTTCCCGGCACCGGACGGACCGATGAGGAGGACGAGGGATAGTTCGGGGAGGTGGAGGGTCATGCGGGGATGAGGTGCTCGGTGAACGGATGGGTGGGGCGGATGCCCTGGACTTCGACACCGTAGGCATTTTGAAATGCGCGGCCGACAACCCTGCGGGAGGACCACTTGATTTCAAAAGCCTGGAGTTTTTCGTCTTGGCGGATCACAAGATCAACTTCGGATTGTGCCCGCGAACGCCAGAAGTGAAGTTGCGCGGGAGAGCCGAACAACAGGTTGCGTTTGGCGACTTCGGCGATGACCCAGTTTTCCCACAGTGCGCCGATGTCAGGGCGCGATTCGCTATCGGAGTAGGCACCAATGATGGCGTTGCGGATACCGGTGTCCCAGAAATAGATCTTGCGGCTTTTGGCGATTTCCTTGCGCGGGTTGGTGCTGAAGGCAGGCAGGCGGAAGATGACAAAGGTTTGTTCCAGCAGGTCGAGATAGCGATCCACCGTCGGCCTTGCCATGCTCAGCTGAGTGGCCAGTTCGTTGACGGATACCTCGGAACCGACCTGATGGGCCAGCAGGCCGAGGAGGCGCTTGATGAGATCGGGAGATTTGAGGAGGCCCGCGTGCAGCACGTCCCTCCACAGGTAATCGGAACTGAGTTCCCGCAGCAGCGGCAGGGGTTGCTCGCCGGAGGCGACGATCTCCGGGTAGCTGCCGAAGACCATCCTGTTCATCAGATAGGCGCGCAACTGCGAAGGAAAATGCTCGCACAGGTGCTGGCGGGGGAGAAGAGGATCGGCCCAGGCTTGGGTGGCGAGGGTTTCGGAGAACAACAGTGGCGGGAGCAACAACTTGCGATTACGGCCAGTCAAGCTCTCGGCGGTTTGATCGTGGAGATCGAGCGGCGACGAGCCGAGAAGGAGAAAACGCGCCGGTAAACGGGCATCATGCCAGCCCTTGACAATGCGGGTGCATTCCGGGAGTCGCTGGGCCTCGTCGATGACCAGCACTTCAGGATCGCCGAGCACCCGCAGCGCATCCACTGGTGCGAGAGAGGCGGCGGAAAGGAATCGGGCCTTGTCGAGTTCGATGTCAAAGTTCAGGAAAGTGACCGGTCGGCCAGCGAGGAACTGCTCGACAAGGGTGGTCTTGCCAACCTGGCGCGCGCCAAGAATGACACCCACTTTGCCGCTGGAGAGAATTTTCTCAAGCAGCGCGTTAGCTTGTCTAGTGATTAGCATAGATTGCAGTATAACCTATTATTTTGTAATACACAATATGCAAAATCGAATATATCGCATCCACCAGGAGATTCATCCTCCCGAGATGGTGAATACTGCCATTTGGCTTGGCGGGCCGTGTTCGGGGTGTTCTTCGCCGAGGGGTTCGAGGGTGACTTGGTAGCCGTGAGCGGCGGCGACGCGGTCGGCCCATTGGCGGAATTCGGAGCGGGTCCACTCGAAGCGGTGGTCGGCGTGGCGGAGTCCGCCGGGCTTCAGGTTCTCGAAGAGAGCGTTGTATTCGCGATTCGGGGTAGTCACAAACACATGGCGTGGGGCGGCATGGGCGAAGACGACGGTTTCAAGGGCTTCGAGGCGGTCGGGATCGAGGTGCTCGATGACTTCGACCAACGCGGCGGCATCGCAGCCGGCGAGACGGGAGTCGCGGTAGATGAGCGAGCCGAGGATCACGGTGGCGCGGCTACGGACGGATTCCGGCAAGCGGTCGAGGCGCTCGTTAAGGATTTCGAGCGAACGGGCGGCCACATCCATGGCGATGATGCGGGGGATACGGGTTTGCTTGAGCAGACGGCGGGTGAGCTTGCCTTCGCCGCAACCGAGATCGGCAACAGAGGCCGGGTTGAGCGCCGCAATGCGGGCGGCGACGGTGTCGAGGCGGTGGTCGTGGAGGGTGGGCGCAGCTGCCAGTTCGAGCGAATCGGCATGATCGGGCAAAATCTCCTCCGGGGCAAGCCGCGCGATCGCCTCGTTGGAAAGACGGCGCTGGTATTTGAGGTAGCGGCGGGTGATCCAATCGCGTTCGGGGTGGTCGGAGAGCCAGCCTTCGCCTTTGGTGATGAGCTTGTCGATTTCGTCGCGCCCAACCCAGTAGTGTTTGTCGCGGTCGAGGGCGGGGACGAGGACGAAAAGATGACGCAACAGCTCATATAGCGGGCGGTTGGCGCGCAGGACCAGGTCGTGATAGCGGCTCTCGCCCCAAGCCGGGAGGGCGGGATCGAGCGGATGGCGTCGGGTTTCCACCTGATAGCCGAGTGGCTCGAAAAGCTTCTCGATTAGGCCTTCGGGAGCTTGGATCACCGGCAGCCTGGCTTCGAGGTCGAGCGGCTGTTCGACCATCTCGGGGCGTTTTGTGCAGCGGGCGTTGAGCGCGGTGCCGAAAACCCGCGAAATCGCCACCGTGAGGAATGACGAGGCGGCGTAGGGGCGGTCGTTCACATACTGGCCGAGCGCCCAGCCGCCCTTGCGGGCACCGTCCGACCGGACGAGACCCACGGGATCGACATCGACGGCAAGCACGGCGGTGCATTCGTCCGGGCCGGCTTGTGGGTAAAACACACGCGCTAGGCCGAAGGGGAGCGACGCCTCGTGCACGCGCGCCGGGTGCTTGTGCAGCAGGTGGCCAAGGTCGGTGGCATCGGGACGGCGGTTGGTGATCGACAGGAACATGGCGGAGAACAATAAGGTCCTTTTGCGATTTTGGCGTGGATTGTTTTGATAGACTCCGCGAACCACACCTGCGCATGAATCGCCTCCGGA
>SLCJ01000141.1 GCA_007125835.1 Verrucomicrobiales bacterium
GGACACGTCGACGAAGAGGAATACAAGCGCTCGCAGCGTTACACGCGCGTCCGCTCGCGGGCCGGCATCATCGAATCCTCGGTCTCGCTGCTGCTCTTTTTGGGATTCTGGATCGGCGGCGGGTTCGCGTGGCTGCATGGCTGGTCGGAATCCTGGGGCTTTGGTCCACTGCTCACCGGGCTTGCGGTCTTTGCCCTGATCGGGCTGGCGCATTGGGCCATCAGCCTGCCCTTCGACCTCTACTACACCTTTGTGATCGAAGAGCGCTTCGGCTTCAACCGCACCACCCCGGGCACCTACGTGGTGGATCAAATCAAGTCGCTGCTGCTCACCGTCGTGCTCGGCGGAGCCCTGGCCGCGCTGGTGCTGTGGATTCTTCTCTCGCTACCCATGGCCTGGCTGTGGGCCTGGATCGGCGTCACCCTCTTTTCGCTCGTGGTGACATTCATCGCCCCGTCCTGGCTGCTGCCGCTCTTCAACCGCTTCGAACCCCTCGCCGACGGCGAACTGAAACGCACCGTCGAGGCCCTCGCCGAACGCTGCGGATTCCCGCTCACCGGGGTCTATGTGATCGACGGCTCGAAACGCAGCACCAAGGCCAATGCCTACTTCACCGGCTTCGGACGCAATCGCCGCATCGCCCTCTACGACACACTCATCGAACGCCACAGCACCGGCGAACTCGAAACCGTGCTCGCCCACGAAATCGGTCACTTCAAGAAACGCCACGTCGCCAAACAAATCGCCATCGGCATCCTCAGCATGGGCCTGATGTTCTTCCTACTCGGCCTGCTGCTGCCCGCGCCCGCCCTCTACGGCGCGTTCGGCATCGAAATCAACGACGCCCCACCACCCCTCCACTTCGGATTGATCTTCTTCTTCGTCTTCTACATGCCCCTCTCACGACTCCTGGGCATCGTCTCCTGCTGGCGGTCGCGGGTCAATGAATTCGAAGCCGACGCCTACGCCGCCGAAGTCACCGGACGCCCGCAAGATCTCGCCTCCGCACTGCTGCGCCTCTCCGTCGACAGCGCCTCCAACCTCACACCCCACCCGCTCCTCGTGTGGCTGGAATACACCCACCCCCCCACCGCCAAACGCCTCGCCGCCCTGCGAGCCATGCAGGCGTGATCCCGCGATTCCCTACCTAAAACCATGGCCCTTCATCCGGATTTTCAATCCACTCTCCTGATTACAATCAAATCATGATCACGCGCCTTAAAATTTCACGCTTCAAGGGGCTTCAATCCGCCGAAATCGAGCTTGGCGGCAATGTGGTTTTTATTGGTCCGAACAACTCGGGGAAATCCACTGCCCTTCAGTCTCTCACTCTCTGGGACGCGGGGTGGCGTCGCTGAGCGCAGAAATGGGAGAAAAAGGGAGCGGACGGGAATTTCCTCAAGCGCCCGAAAGTAAAATCAGGAGTCACGATCAACCGCCGTGACCTGCACGCGATCCCGGTGCCCACGGCAAAGCTCCTTTGGCATGGCCTGCACACCCACGAAACCGACAAATCCAGGAAGTCACATTACTTCTTTGCTTCCTGCAGCAGAACCCCGGGGCCATCCTGTTGCTGGACGAACCCGATGCCCACTTGGAAATCCTCCGCCAGCGCGATATCTACACCTTGCTCACAGAACTCGCCGCAGAACAGCGCTCCCAGATTATCGCCGCCAGTCATTCCTCCACCGTCATGCAAGTGGCCGGGGAAAAAGACGTGCTCGTGGCCTTCCTCGGAGCACCCCACCGGGTCGATACCCGAGCGAGCCAAAACCAAGTGAAGAAAGCGCTTGAATCCATCCCGCTCTCCGATTTCTACCTCGCCCAACAAGCGGGCTGGATGCTCTACCTCGAAGGAACCACTGACTTGGCAATCCTCAGGAAACTGGCACTCCGGAAGAAACACGCCGCCGCCACCATTTTGGCCGACAGGGTGCCCTTGGTCTGCCTTGGCAGCAACAAGCCCGGCGACGCCCGCTCTCACTACGAGGCGATGCGTGAGGCCATGCCCGGGATTCTTGGATTGGCGATATTTGACCGCCTCCCCAACCCCGAAACCGAACTTTCCACCATGCAAGGCCTGCGCGAGGAGATGTGGCGGCGCCGCGAGATTGAGAACTACCTCGTCACCCGGGAGTCCCTTCTCGCCTATATCACCTCGGACCTGGACCCTGACGACCTGTTTTCCGCCGCCGAGCGAGACCGCCGCATCGATGTGATGACCTCTTGCATTGAGGAACTGGAAAAAGCCCTGACCGTCACCCGCAAACCCTCACCATGGGGTTCCGACATCAAGGTCACAAACGACTTTCTCGATCCCCTCTTCGTAAATTATTACCAGCAACTTGGAACCCCCCAGCTTACCTACAAGCGCGATTACCATGGCCTCGCAGAGACCATCCCGCTGGATCAGCTCGATCCGGAAATTGACGCTATGCTCGATGCTGTTGTGGCGGTAGCACGAGCGGCTGTGCCAGTTTGATGCGGTAAAGAATGGAAACCACAGGCAAACTGGCTAACCACAGCGATCCTACCATGGGAAAGCAAAAAGAGGAGCAGCCGACAATGCCCCATCACCCCTAACCCCCTCAAGGAATCTCAAGCTCCTCGTCTTCGATCTGAATCACCGATCCACTGAAAAGGAGCGCCAAACGGTTCAAGCCGTGAATGGGCTCGGGTGGCGTGTTTCGTCCCCAGGGTGCGCTGCCCACACGCGGGTGGAGTTGGTCGGCATCCGAGAGTGCCCACAGCTCACCGGGTAGAAGTGCCAGCTGCCGCCCCGACCCGGGTTCCTCGTGGGCGAGGTTTCCCCAAGGATTCACCACCTGGCCATCCGGCAGCGGGGCGAACATGTTCAACACATAGGTGCGGGAATCCATCAATGCACCCGTGCCCACGGCGCGCTCGAAGCCGGGAGGGACAAACAGATCCACCAACTCGGGCTGCGGCGGCGTCGGGACCGAGAGGTAGGGAGCCAGCGTGCGCGCAAGACGGCCGTCCCGATCGGGATCATACACGGGGATCTGCCCCGGCCACATCGGCCCCGGCAAACGCCCGTGATGCTCGCCGGCATGCTGATGCAGCGCCGTGCCAATCTGCCGCATCTGCTTCATCGCCACCGCGCGATCTGCGGACGCCCGCACCGGCCCAAACGCACTGACCGCCACTCCAGCAAGCAGGGCCACGATGGCGATGGCCACCAGCAACTCGATCAGCGTCATCCCGCGTCGGGCACACTTCCGCTCCGGCCCGGCAGGCCAAGGTTTCCGTCTCATCATTGCAAAATCAGGGGGAAGGGGGAAGGGGGTGAGTGAGTCCAGCCGCGCTGCCTTCATTCCGCTGGCAGCAGACGGAGCACCCTGTGCGGATCATTGATCACCAGGTAGAGATTGCCGGTTGGGCCGAAACGCACGTCGCGGATGCGTCCCGCCCCCTTGACTACGATTTCCTCCTCGACCACCTGCCGGTCTTGCACCCGCAGCCGCCGCAATTCCTGCGATGCCAGGCCACCGGCGAAAAAGTCATGGCGCCAGTTCGGGAACGCCGTGCCGCAGCACACGGCCAGCCCGCAGGCGGCGATCGACGGCGTCCATTCAATTACCGGTGGCTCCATTCCGGGTGCCTCGGTTTTCTCCGTGATTGGCGTGCCATCGTAGTTCATACCATGGGTGACCACCGGCCAACCGTAGTTGAGGCCACGCTGGATGTGATTGAACTCATCGCCGCCGCGCGGCCCGTGCTCTGTGGAGTAAAGGTCTCCATTGCGGAGGTCGAAGGCCAGGCCCTGGGGGTTGCGGTGTCCGTAGCTCCAGATCTCGGGAAGGGCATCGTCGCGCCCGACAAAGGGGTTGTCCTCCGGAATTCGCCCGTCGTCATGAAGGCGAAACACATTGCCACTCGGATTGCTCAGATCCTGCGACACATGCCAACCGCCGCGATCTCCAATCACGAAAAACACGTAGCCGTCTTGAAAGACGATGCGTGTACCGAAATGCAGGCCCGAGCGGGTGTAAAATTCACGATCCGCGCGCCACAGCTCCTCGTTGTCTGTCCACTCGTTGTCGACAATGCGTCCGCGTGCCAGTGTGGTCATGGTCGAAACATTGCCGCGCCGGTCGGTGCCATCGGAGTAGGCGAGGTAGATCCATCCGTTTTCCTCAAAATCCGGATGCAGGGCCACCTCCATCATTCCTCCCTGCCCGTGGTGCACCACCCGCGGCGTGCGCCGCACCGGCTCGTTCACCGTGCCGTCCGCCTCGATCACCCGCAGCGGACCCGGACGCTCGGCAATCAAATAGCGACCATCAGGCAGAAACGCGATCGACCACGGGATGTCGAGGCCGTCAGCCACGATTTCGGTCCGGTAGTTGTGGCGGTCTGTGGTGGCCACTTGGTCCGGCGAGGGCGTGGGAAACTTCCGCTCGCGAAACTCAAACTCCTGCTCGCGTTCGCGCAGATAAATCACCAGGCCCCGAATTTGCTCATCGCTCAGCACTCCTTCCCAAGGGTCCATGCCCAAGTCCACATTACCCACCTTGATCGACTGGAATATCTCCTCATCCGAGTCACCGTGTTTCCACACCCCGTCGGCCAGCGAACCTCCCAGGCCTCCCTCGTGTTCGCGGCCATGGCAGGAAGCGCAATAGGTCTGGTAAATTTGCGGCACCCGCATGTTCTCCACCTCAGCCGCCACACTCACAAGGGGGGAAATGCCAAATGCGAAAAGGCCGCACGCCACAGTCATCCGGACCAAGCCGGAATACACGGATCGAAAAAGCACAGAAAAACTCATGGTCAAATCAGGGAATCAGGGGTGGGGGTGACGACTATGAAACCCGGAAAACGGGCCCGGGTTCGCATCAAGAGGGGGCTATGGAAAGGGAGCGTCCTCGGCCGACACCCACCATACCCTCAAATCCTCCGAGGGGATACGCCCCTCAACGCCCTCAGTTTTCCCTTAATTTGCGATTGCCGCCGCCGCACCCTCAACCCTTGCGGCTCTCATTCAGCTTGGCGAGCACCTCGGTCTCCAGCTCCTGATAAAGTGCCGCATCCGCCTTGATCGCCTCTTTGGCCGCATCCCGGCCCTGCGCCAGTTGCGAACCCTTGTAGGCAAACCACGATCCACGCTTCTGAACCAGACCATACTCCAGAGCCAGATCCAAAAGCGAACCAACCGAAGAAATCCCCTCGTTGTACATGATGTCGAATTCGGCATCCGTGAACGGCGGGGCCACCTTGTTTTTCACCACCTTGACCTTGGTGCGGTTGCCCGTCACCGTGCCGTCGGTGCTCTTGATCTGGCC
>SLCJ01000020.1 GCA_007125835.1 Verrucomicrobiales bacterium
ACCCCGGGGCCACGTATCACTTGGGAACCCGCGCCATCACGGTGGAAATCGCCACCGACACGGACTGGGGGGAGTCGCGCTTCATCATTGACGACAGCGATGGCGTGGAGAATCACCGGCACCCTCTTTTTCGCGTGGTTTCACTGCTTGAGCCGCTGCCATTGGAGATCGAGACGCTGGAGAGGGGGCAGGAGAGGATTGATGTCGCGCTGCCGGTGGACTGTCTGGTCTACGTGGAAAATCGGAACCGCAGGCTCTTCATCCGCCGCGGATTGAACCGCAACAGCGGGAGCGTCCAACGTGAGGTATTTGTGCTGCGCAAGGACGGCACGATCTTCGGCGGCATCGACTGGGACTATGAGGAGGTCACGCGGGTCGAGGCGATGCCGATTGATCCCGAGACTCTCGTGCTGCGCGGCGGGCGTTTCACCAGTATCGCCAATCGCATTGATCAGGAGGTGGGCTACAACTACTCGGCGCGCAACATCGAGATCAGCCGCTCAAACACCCTGGTCGAAGGCGTGGTGCTCAACGTGACCGGAGAAACGGATGTGGGGCACCCCTACCGAGGGTTTCTCCATGTGCGGCGGTGCGCCTTTGTCGAGCTGCGCAACTGCACCATAGACGCCCGGAAAACCTACCAAACCATAGGCAGGGCCGGGAGTCCTGTTTCCATGGGAACATACGGGTATCAGGCGGACTTTGTGGTGAATTTGCGAATGATCGGATGCCGCCAGGGCACCGACATCCACGACCGCAGCCGCTGGGGGATTGCCGGCACGAATTTCATGAAGAATGTGCTTCTCGAGGATTGCGAGCTTTCGCGTATGGACGTGCATCAGGGTGTCTCAGGAGAGTACATCATCCGGCGCAGCACACTTGGCCACGCCGGGTTGAATGCGATCGGGCGCGGCCGCCTGTTGGTCGAGGACTCGATCTTGCACGGAACCCATTTGGTTTCATTCCGCGGGGACTATGGGTCGAAGTGGGACGGCGTGGTGGAAATCCGCAACAGCCGCTGGGTTCCTCCCGCCGACCGGGTGCGCCGACCGGTGCTTTTCGGCATGCGCAATGACGGCACGCACGATTTCGGCTACGAGTGTCACGCGCCCCGAGAAATCCGGATCGACGGCCTGAGCATCGACGATTCCGGGCGACCCGAAAACTACGAGGGCCCCTCGTTCTTCGGTGATCCGATCGGAGCCGATCCCGGCGAGCGTCCTTATCCCTTCCGCTTCGGCGGAGTGATCCAAGTGAGTGGACTCGTAACAGCCAGCGGCCTGCCACCGACGGTAAGCGATCGTCCGGAGGTGGAGGAGGCTTATGAGGTGAAGGGGGAAATCAGTTTCGAGGGATGAGTTTGGAGTTTTGATCGGTGATCGGTGATTGGTGGGGGAATTACACTTCCTCGCCGATTTCGTAGCCTTTGCGGGCGTTGTGCTTGAGAAATTGGTTTGCGATATCGGAATTGGTGAAGCGTTCGGCTTGCGCGTCCCATTTGAGGCGGAATCCGGTTTTACCGGTGATTCCGCTTACCCATCGGGCGATGTTGGCGAGATGGCAGACGGAGGCCGTGCGGTGGCCGGCCTCGGCATGTGCTACCGGGCGGGAGCGGGTTTTGATGCAGTTGAGCCAATCCTGGCCGTGGTTGTAGGATCTGGCGTAATCGAAACCGCGGTGGATTTCGTCTGCCGGGTTTTCGAGCGGGCGGGTGACCAGTTCCTCGGGGTCGGAGGAAAAATTGCTCCGGCTGACGGTGATGGATCCATGTTCGCCGATGAACACGCCACCGCTCATGTCGGCACCCTCGAATTCGAGGGTGATGTCGCGCGGGTATTTCATAAAAACCTTTGGTTTTTGCGGGCCGCCGCGGCGTCCACCGGGGTTCTCCGGCGTGCTGATCATGGGAACAAATGGTTCGCCTTCGACCCATACTTCCTCCGGGCCACCGTGATCCATGTTCAAGGCCCACTGGATCATGTCGACGCCATGGGCTCCCCAGTCGGCCATGTCGCCGCCAGAGAAAAGGCGGACGCCGCTCCAGCAGGGTTCGGCATTTTGGTTGTTGGTCCAGATGGCATAGTTGTAATCGGGTTTTTCGGCGGGCCCGCACCAGAGATCCCAATCGAGTCCGTCTCTTACGGGTTCGCCGGGATGTCCGTTTTCCTGGGGGCTGCGGTAGTTGTGGGCGAGTACGCGGGAGATTTTCCCGAGTGTTCCGTTGCGCACGTGGGTAATGCCGACATGTTCCATGCGGCCGGATCTTTGTTGGCTGCCGGTCTGGAGGACGATTTTGTATTTTTCCACAGCCTCAACCAGTTTTCGGCCTTCCCAAACTGAGTTGGTGAGTGGTTTTTCGCAGTAGACGTCCTTGCCGGCCTGGGCTGAATGGATGCATTGCAGGGCGTGCCAATGAGCGGGAGTGGAAATCACGACGGCGTCGATGTCTTTGCGTTCGAGCAGACGGCGGTAATCCTGAATTGCATCGACGGAATCGCCGTGGCCTTCCTCGCGGAGCCATTTTGCGGAGCGTTCGGCATGGGGCAGATAGGCATCGGCGATGGCGGCAATCGAGCAGTCGTTGCTGAATCCTCTGACATGGCTTGACCCCATGATGCCCACACCGATCATTCCGAGGACCACTCTTTCATTCGCGCCAGTCTCGCCGCCTCCTCCGAGGACGCGTCTGGAGAGAATCATGGGAAAGCCGACGGCACCGGCAGCCAGGCCTGCCATACCGCTTTTCAAAAAAGTGCGCCGCGCGATGGCCGGAGAGCTGGCTGGCGGGGGCGGGGCTGCGGCGGGGGCCTTTTGCGCGGATGTTTCGGGGGGCTTTTGATTCGGATTGTGGATGTGTTGTTTCATTTTGTTTGAGGAGGGAGTAGATCGTTTTTCGCGACAAGGTTCTGTGTGCGCCGGGTGAAGGCACGCAGCTGTTGAATAGGATTGCCCAGTGTACGCAAGCAACCATGCCCTATTTTTCATTGGTTCGGCATTTTGTCTTTAAGCAATAGCGCATAAATGTTTTGCATTCGCGTGGTGCATCGTTGTGTCGTTGTCGAGCGAGGGGCGGCGGCGCTTCCGCAGAGCTGTGCTGAATTTTAGGATTCAAGCATCTGACTATCAGAGACTTGTGTGTTTTGCGTGAGAATCGAAGGATGGCTGATTTTGGTGTGTATTGGCGTGTAGCGGGGCCTTTTCGAGCGGTGGATGAGGTGCGGCGATCCCGGGTGGGTATTGACGGCAAAGGCCTTTGTGCGAGTCTATTTCGGCTTGCAGCGACTGCAGCCTTGGATTTTCGAGAGGTGAATCCGAGAGAATCAACACACAGATGAGAGGAAAACCAATGTCAGCAAAATTACAAAATCAGTCATGGATCACCCGCCGTCGATTTCTCGGTGGCACGGCAGCGGCCGCCGCTGGTCTGGCGGGGTGGGGGTCGCGGGCGGCAGGGGGGAACGAAGCTGCGGATCCGCTTTTCTCCAAAATTGGGATTGTCTCTGGACCGAATCACGCGGAGGCGCTTCGTGAATCGGGAATCGAATTTCTGCAGATGGGAGTGGAGAGTCTGCTTGTGCCTGGCGAGGAGGAAGAGGTTTTCGAGGCGCGGCGTCGAGAGCTGGACGGATTGGGTTTACCGGTGTTGGGGGTCAATGTGTTCATTCGACCGGATCGTCTGCGTTGTGTGGGGCCCGAGGCCAATCATGATGAGGTGATGGAGTGGTCAAAAACGGTGTTCCGCCGAGCGGCGGCATGCGGGGTGCGGATTATTGTTTTTGGCAGCGCCGGGGCGAGACGGCTTCCGGAGGGTTGGGGAGTTGGTCAGGCGGACGAGCAGTTCACCGCCCTGCTGGCCCGAATGGGGCCGGCGGCGGCTGAGCACGGCGTGGTTGTGGCTGTGGAGCAGCTAAGGGCAGCGGAATGCAATTACATAAACCACATTGATCATGCCGCTCGTTTGGTCCGCGGGGCGGGGCACGATCACATTCGCCTGTTGGCCGATTTGTTCCACATGATGCAGGCGGGCGATGGCCCCGACACCTTGCTCGGGGTGGGCGACGTGCTGGCGCATGTTGAGGTGGCGGAAAAGGAAGGACGTACGGTCCCCGGGGTGGCTGGCGATGACTTCAGACCTTATTTTGAAGCCCTTCGCAGGATTGGCTATCGGGGTATGATTTGTATGGAGGGCAGGTGGGAGGTTGAGCAGATTGCTCACGCGGTGGCCACCATTCGCGAGCAGGCCGGGATGTGATTTGCGGTTTTCGGAGGGGTATTGCCCGGATGTGAGAGGTGAAAAGCGGTGCTTGTTTCGGGTGCGGGAGGCGCTACATGTGTGTGGTAGATCGTTTCCGCCATGCCAGATTTCCTGTTTCCGCTGATTGCCTTTGCCGCCGGTTCCGTGCCTTTTGGGTTGCTCGTGGGGCTGGCCCGGGGTGTTGACATCCGGCAACGTGGCTCTGGTAACATCGGCGCGACCAACGTGTTTCGCGTGGTGGGGGCCTTCTGGGGGGTGTTGGTGTTTCTCTTCGATTTTCTCAAGGGGGTGGGGCCGGTGGTGTTGCTGCGGATTTACGGACCGGAGGGTGCTGCGGAGGGGGTGTGGGGCGTGGCCACCGCGCTGGGGGCAATTCTCGGGCACAATTACAGTCCGTGGATCGGCTTCAAGGGGGGCAAGGGTGTGGCGACATCCGCCGGGGCCTTGCTGGCGCTTTTTCCGTGGGCGTTGCTTGCCGGGGTGGTGGTTTGGGTTGTGGTGCTCAAGGTCACGAGGTATGTGTCTGTGGCCTCGATGACGGCGGCGGTGGCGGTACCGGTGGCGGTAGCTGTGCAGGCGCAGGTCACCGGGGATTGGCGGGCCTCGCATCTTGGATTCGCGCTTTTGATTGCGCTGCTCTCCGTGTGGCGGCATCGTTCCAATATTCGAAACCTGCGCGCCGGTCGGGAGCACCGCATCGGGCGCGACGCACCCGAACCCCGCCTATGAATTCCCCGACACGAAAATCCACCGATCCTTTTTCCTCCGCCGCCGTCGTGGGCGCCGGTTCCTGGGGTACGGCCCTGACGTGCCTGCTTTCCCGGGCGGGGGTGCCGGTCACGCTGTGGACCAAGGAGCAGGCCCAGGTTGATGAGATCAACCGTAAGCGCACCAACGCGGGTTTCCTGCCGGGGATCCGCATCGCGGACACCGTGCGCGCGACGACCCGGATGGAGGATGTGGCGGAGCATCCGCTGGTGGTGGTTGTGGTGCCTTCGCGCTATGTGCGCAGTGTGGCGAAGCAGTTGGCTGCCACGGGCTTGGGG
>SLCJ01000353.1 GCA_007125835.1 Verrucomicrobiales bacterium
AGGCCGAGGTAGACGGCAGGTGTGGAGCGCGGCGTGCGGGCCAGGGGCGACTGATCAACGAGGACGACGTGGCGCAGGGAGTCCGGAGCTTCGAAGGAGCGGACGCGGGCCGGGGGGAGGTCGTCTGGCGGGGGTTCCTTGTCGAGGAGGAGGCGGAGTTGTTCGTGGACGATGCGGTGGACGAGGGTGGATTTGCCGGAGCCGGACACGCCGGTGATGGCGCAGAACACGCCGGTGGGCAGGTCGGCATCGAGGTGGCGGAGGTTGTGGGCGGAGGCACGGCGGATGCGGATCCAGGAGGCGGGTGTGCGGCGGGCGGCGGGAAGGTCGATGGTCTTGTCGCCGGCGAGGTAGGCGCGAGTGAGCGAATCCCGAGCGGAGGAGGAGGACCCGAGAGTGGCCAGCGGGCCGCTGTGGAGGAGGAGGCCGCCTTCGTGGCCGCTGCCCGGGCCGATATCGACGAGGTGATCGGCGGCACGGATGACGGATTCGTCGTGTTCGACGACGACCAGGGTGTTGCCGCGGTCGCGCAGGGCGCGGAGGATGTCGAGCAGGCGGTGGGTGTCGCGGGGGTGGAGGCCGACGGTGGGTTCGTCGAGCACGAAGAGCGTGCCGGTGAGGGCGGCCCCGAGGCAGGTGGTGAGGTTGACACGGGCGGTCTCGCCGCCGGAAAGCGTGCGTGTTTCGCGATCGAGGGAGAGGTATCCGAGACCGACGGCGTTGAGGTAGGACAGGCGCGAGAGGATTTCGCGGCGCACGGTGTCGGTGGCGGGGTCGAGGGGTTTGGCGTCGCGATCGGTGGCGCTGTCGGGGAGGGCTGCGCGGAGGGTGGCTTCGAGGTCGGCGACGGGCAGCTTCCAGAGGTCGGGCAGTGAGTGCTGGCCGATACGGAAGGCGTGGGCTTCGGGGCGGAGCCGCGATCCGCCGCAGGCGGTGCATATCGTTTGCGAACGGAAGCGGCTGAGGAAAACGCGCACGTGCATCTTGTAGGTGCGGCTTTCGAGCCAGCGGAAGAATCCGCGCACGCCATACCAGGCGCCGGCATCCCAGGCTTCCTCGGGGTCGCTGTAGGCGGGATCGCCTTCTATGATCCATTCGCGTTCTTCGTCGTCAAGGTCGGCGAAGGGCGTGGTGAGTGAGATGCCCTCGCGTTTGGCGCAGCGCAGGAGGTCGCGTTGGCATTCGTGGTAGGTGTCGCCCTCGAAGGCTTTGACGATGCCTTCGCGGAGCGTGCGTGAGTGATCGGGGATGGCGCGGTTGAGGTCTAGGCCGATGGTTTTGCCGAATCCACGGCATGCGGGGCAAGCTCCCTGCGGGGAATTGAAGGAGAAAAGAGCGGGCGTGGGTGGATGCAGGCGGATGCCGGATTCCGGGCAGAGCCAGTCGCGGGTGAAGGTTTTCGTGCGGGTTTCGTTTTGTTCCTGCCATTCGATTTCCATGGTGCCTTTGCCGTGATGGAAGGCGGCTTCAATGGCTTCGGCGAGGCGGGCTGTGGTGCCTGAAGCAACGCGAAGCCGGTCCTGGACGACGTGGATATGCGCGGGCAGGGATTTGCGTTTGGTAGCTTCGGGTTGGTCGGTGCGGAGGATTTCGCCATAGACGCGCACGCGGAGAAATCCCTGAGCGGCGAGCAGGGGGAAAAAGTCCGTTGGGCTGGCTTTTGGCGGGACACCTACGGGGAAGAGCACTGTGATCTGGTCGCCCGTGAGGTGTTTCTTGGCAAAGGCGCGTACGGAGTCGGCGTGGTCGGGGCGCACTTCGAGTCCCGTTTCCGGGCAGTAGCCCCGGGCCACCCGCGCAAAGAGCACTTTAAGGTAGTCGTTGATTTCGGTGATTGTGCCGACGGTGGAGCGGGTGGTGCGCACCTGGTTGACCTGCTCGACGGCGACGGCGGGCGGGATGCCCTCGATGGCATCGACGGCGGGTTTGTCCATGCGGTCGAAAAACTGTCGCACATACGGGGAAAAAGTTTCCACGTATCTGCGCTGTCCCTCGGCGTAGAGGGTTTGCATGGCGAGTGAGGACTTGCCTGAGCCGGACGGGCCGGTGACGACGATGAGTTGGCCGAGAGGCAGGGCGAGGTCGAAGCCCTGGAGGTTGTTTTGACGGGCGCCGCGAACGAGGATGTGGTCGGCGACGGGAGTGTTTGCCCGCGCGGAATTGGTGCCAGTCCGTTTCTTGGATGGCGGGCGTTTTTTCCCTGGGATCGTCGTTCGGGCTTTCTTTTTTCCGGGCATGGGCGGGGTGAGCCATGGGATACGCGGGAATGCCCCGGCGCGCATCTGGAAAATCAGGTGAAAGCGCGATCTGTTCGAATCGGTGTTGGCGGCGGATCGGTTTCTGTTGTTCCCTACCGACGCAGGGGTGCCTGCCAGCGAACGAGTTTTCCGCCGATGAATTCGAGGCGGGCACTGACGACGCGTGTGTGAGCGACCACCGGTGTTGGGTCGTCCCAGCGGCGATAGCGGTAGGGACCGTGCATGGGAACAAAGGGGCCGGGGTCGATAAAGACCGGGCGGGTGCTCGTGTAGAGCCAGACCCGACCGTCCGGTGTGTTTTTGTCGACGGACTCAAGAATTGTGGATGGGCGGCCCATGGCAAGAAGGACGGCGTCCTCGGTCATGCCGGGCCGCAGGCGTCCCTCGCGCACCAGAGTCTGGTCTTCGGGAGTAAGCGATTGGAACACCTCGGGCGACCTGGCGATGCGGGAATCCGGGGTAGACGCGCAGGAGGCCAGGAGGGCCACACCGACTACGGCGAAGGGAAGCAGCAGTTTGTTCATGCTCATTCATTACGCGGCGCGGCGCGGGATGTCCAGCGCAACTGATGGTCATCGAGGGCTGATTTATGTGTGTCGTCATAGACGAAAGAAGCCATCTCTCAAGTTGCGGGCAGGGGTAAAACGCGCCAGTATTCGGAATGAATCGAATCGAGTCCCGTCTTGAGGAATTGGGGTATGCCTTGCCAGTCGCGCCCGCGCCCGTGGCATCGTATGTGAACTGTGTGCGCACCGGAAACCAGGTGTTTGTGTCGGGCGGCCTGCCGCTGGATGGCGACAGGCTGATCACCGGCAAAGTGGGTGAGGATGTGGATGTGGAGGAGGCCCGGCGTGCGGCCAAGCTGATCATACTGAACCGGCTTGCGGTGCTGCGGGAGTTTCTCGGGGATCTGGATCAGATCACGCGAATTGTGGCGGTGGGCGGATTTGTGAGCTGCGGCCCCGACTTCACGGAGCACCCGGCGGTGATCAACGGGGCCTCGGACCTGCTGGTTGAGGTTTTTGGCGAGGCGGGTCGGCACAGTCGAACCGCCGTGGGCGCGCCCTCGCTGCCGCTTGGGGCGGCTGTGGAGATCAATCTGATTGTGGAGGTGGCCCCGCCGGTGGCGTGATGCCGAAGGGGTTTGCGGTCGATGAATGCGATCCAGAGGATTTCGGCCGCGGAGACGGAGTCGGATCGTTACGGTGCGGTTATCGACGTGCGGTCACCTGTGGAATTCGCGGCGGACCATCTGCCGGGTGCCGTGAATCTGCCCGTGCTGGATGACGCCGAACGCGCCAAGGTCGGCACGATTTACAAGCATGTAAGCCATTTCGAGGCGCGTCGGCGCGGGGCGGCGCTCATCGCGGCCAATGTGGGGCGTCATTTGGAGGGGTATTTCGCCGGGCGGGGCGGGGAGCTTTTTCCGCTGGTGTATTGCTGGCGGGGCGGGCTTCGTTCGATGGGAATGGCTTTGATCTTGCAGGCTGTGGGCTGGCGCGTGGCGGTGATCAACGGCGGATACAAGGCGTGGCGGCAGTACGTGCTGGGAAGTCTGCCGGGCCTGTGCCAGCGGTTTCGCTGGGTGGTGCTTTCCGGATTGACGGGGGTGGGGAAAACCCGGCTGCTGCGGATGATGGAGGAGGAGGGGGGTCAGGTGCTCGATCTTGAGGCCCTCGCATGCCACCGCGGATCTCTGCTCGGCGGTATGGAAGAGGCACAGCCGCCGCAGCGCCTGTTCGAATCGCGTCTCCATGCCAGGCTGTCGGCATTTTCCCCGGACCATACGGTCTATGTCGAGGCGGAGAGTGCGCGGGTCGGAAAGATCCATTTGCCGCCCGGCCTTCGGGCTGTGATGGACGAGGCACCGGGCATCGAGATTGTGGCCGGGATGGAGCGGCGGGTTCGTTGGCTGCTGGAGGACTACCGGGAGCAACTCGCCTCGGGTCCGCCGGTGGAACAGGTGCTGAGGCCGCTGGCGCGGCTGCGCGGACATGCTGTGGTGGATTCCTGGGTGCGCTTGGCCGTGGCGGGTGATTGGGAAGGGCTCGCTCGGGCGCTGCTGGAGCAACACTACGATCCTGCCTACCGCCGCAAATTTGACGGGCAAAGACGGCACATGCTGGGTGTGGTTTCCGTGGGAGCCGGAGAAACGGCCGACTTGCTGCAAGCTGTTGAGGAGATCCGGGGGGCTGAAGGATGAAAGGTGAGACTTGAAAGCGCGCTTCTTGGGTGGGGTGGCTGGGTCTGAGAGCGTTGGGAGAGCTGGATTAATTTTCATAGGCCAATACCCAAGGCGGTTGCGGACAACCACATCCAAGACTCAGCATCATCATATCTCAAGACCTGAAAAATATCGTTTGCTTTACGATGCCTGCCTGTAACACTGGCTTTGTCCACGCCAGTGGATGAGGTCTGAATAATCTGGCTTATAGCGGTCGGCATCGACCGCACCGATGCCGCCTAACCGGCCCAAATGGCCGGGGAGGCGGTGGCGCATGTCCAGGCCGTCTCTCCGGAGGGGGCTAAAGGCCATCGCGGTCGGCTCAGCACGACTTATTCACTCCCCGTCCACCAGGAAGAGCACACCTTCCCATGAAAATTTCGTTTTGGTCCACGGCTGACTTTGCGCTGCTGGCCCATCCCGGTTAAAATGTCATTGGTGATGGCGAAAGTGAACGCTACGGACTGTTGCTGATGCACAGCGTCCGTGAGGTGGGAAGCGCGGAGGAGATTGCCGCCTTCCACGAAGGAAAAAAACGCAGGCGCTTCCCGAGGGGCCTGCCGGATGGAAACTGGATGCCAATTCCGTCCCGCCGGATGCCGCCACCCTGGCTGCCATTGAGGCCGTCCACCAACACTACGCGGCGAATATCACCTCTCTCAAGGCCGCCTACGAACAGATCGAAGCCGAGCGCGCCGCCCGCCGGGCCGACCTGGAAGCCAACCCACCTCAGCCCCGCGACATCCACCTGCGCGTCGGCCGCCTCAGCCGCGAACAGGCCGCCGATTGGCACCGCCAC
>SLCJ01000385.1 GCA_007125835.1 Verrucomicrobiales bacterium
AAAAAGCGAAAGACAAAGAATGTCCAATTCAGGAATGGATATTTCACGGCCAGCAGCCCATCCAGCTCGAGCAGCAGTTCGCGGAGCATGTAGCTATCGCTGGGGGGATTGTCCCCAATCTGTTCGAGGCGGCGCTGGTAGATGGCGGCCTCGCCCTCCTGGCCGGCTTCAAGGGCTGATTCGCGGGCGGCGGTGGCGGTGGCGACTTCCGCCTCCCAAGCGCGGTGGAAGGAATCGCGGACTTCCTCACTGGCGAGCTGTTTCTTGGCGTAATCCTCGTAGAATGTCCACTTCCACAAGGTATGGCGTAGCTCGGGAACGAGGATGAGCGGCAGTGCGAGCAGACCGACTACCGGCATCAGCATACCGATGGATTCCATCATGCGGCGAACGACGATTCCCCAGCCCGAGTTGGAAAGGTTGTGAAGGAGGGTCCAGAAAATTCCGCCGGCGACCAGCGTGAACCCAAAGAACACGGCGAACAGGTAGGAGAAGGCGTATTGACCGCGCGTGGTCTCGCTGCCGAAAAGAAGCATGCCCAGCGAGAAAGCCAGCAGTATGGCTCCGGTGATGGCCAGATTGCGGGCGGGCTTGGCGACTCGCGAGGGGTCGATGTGCTCGCCTTGCAGCGGCAGGTCCTTGATGTGAACGTGGTGGCTCATGGAGAAATCGGGGATGCGAGAAAGGGAAGGGGGCTCAGTCGGCGGATGCGGTGTCCGGTGTCTCCGGGACCAGTTCGCGGATGGCCGGGTCATCGGCTGCGATACCACGCTCGGTTTCCTGGAGGAGGCGGGTCCAGGCAAGCACGGCCCAGCGGTCGCGGATGGTGAGTTTGTCGCCGTAGGCACCCATCAGGCCGCGTCCGTGGGTGATGGCATCGTAGAAATCGCCGTCGGCGTAGTTTTCGGGTTGGTAGCGACTGTCGTGCAGATTGGCAATGTTAGCAAATCCGGCGAAGCGGATCACGCCCTGGCCGTTGCCGCTTTCGCCGTGGCAGATGGCGCAGTAGATGTTGTAGCGTTCCTGGCCGCGGCGCAGGAAGGCATCGATATTCTCGTTGGTGAGTCCCAGCTCCTCCGGCAGCCCGGTGCCCCAGAAATCGCCGAAGCGGCCGGTGTTGAGGTAGGAGTCATCGAGCGCGGTGAAGCCATCGAGACTGGGGTGTGCGCCGCTGGCTAATGGACTGTTGGGCAGTTGGTGGCCAATGGGCACGGTGCCTTCCACCGGCTCGCGGGAGGCCATGCCATCGGCGAAGAACGCGCTCGGTGTCTGTGCGCGGACGTGGTCCATGCTGTCCATGTCGGGGAAGATTTCAACCGGCGGGCGGTCGAATTTTGATCCGCGGATCCCGCCGATGGAAATCACGGCGACAACGAGCAGGGCGTGGAGCAGGAAAAGGTAGCGCATGGGGAGAATGGGCGGAGGGACGAGCGGCGGTCAGATCTTCTCTTCGACGAGTTCGATATCAACGCCACCGATCTGTTCGAGGAAATCACGGGTGCGCTCGCGGGCGAAGCGGGAGTCGCGTGCCTCGATGGCGATGAAGAAGCCATCGTCGGTGACGCGGGTGAACTGTTGCGATTCGAAGAGCGGGTGGTTGAGGCGGGGAAGCTGCATCAACACCATCAGTCCGAACAGCGTGGTCAGGCCAGCAAGCAGCACTGTCAGTTCGAACATGATCGGGAAGTAGGCCGGTAGCGTGAACAGGTTGGTCGGCTTGCCATGTACCACGGTGGGGTAAAGGATCACCTGCGTGAAAAACTGCATGAACACCGCAAGCGTGAAGCCGGTGGCACCTCCGAAAAACACGAGGTGCGGCAGGCGGGAGCGTCCCAAGCCCATGGCGGCATCCATGCCGTGAATGGGGAAAGGCGAATAGGCGTCCCAGCGGGAGTAGCCTTTTTCGCGAACCTTTTTCGCCGCTTGGTAGAGATCCTTGGCGGATTCGAAGCGGGCGAGGTAGCCGTAGACTTTGCGGATGTTGCTCACGGTTGAGGATCGGTTGGGTGGATTTCCAGAGGTGGTGTGCGGTCAGGACTTGTGGAGGAGGCGGCCGTCGGCGTCGTGGGAGAGGGCAGCCTCGCGTTTTTCGTCTTCGATTTCGTCGTGGTGGACGTTCGAGGATTTCAACGTCCATTTCACCTCGGCGATGTTGATGCACGGGAGGAATTTCATAAACAGGAGGAACAGCGCGAGGAACAAGCCGAGCGTGCCGACGAAAAGCAGGATTTCGACGGAGCTGGGGCTGTAGTAGCGCCAGTCGCCCGGCAGCCACATGCGTGCCAGGGTGGTGACAATGATCACGAAGCGCTCGAACCACATGCCGATATTCACGCACATGGCGACGGCCATGACGACCCACAGGTTCTGACGCGCCCATTTCATCCAGAAGACCTGGGGGGCGATCACGTTGCAGAAGAACATGGCGTAGTAGGCCCAGTTGTAGGGGCCGTCGATGATCCGGATGTAGAAGGCGGCGCTTTCGTAGGGGTTGGCTCCATACCAGGCGATGAAAAACTCCATGCAGTAGGCATAGCCGACGAAAAACCCGGTGAGCAGGATGATCTTGGCCATGTTGTCGATGTGCTTCATCGTGATCAAATCCTCCAGCCCGAACATCTTGCGGGCCGGGATCATGAGCGTGAGCACCATCGCGAAACCACCGAAAATCGCACCCGCGACGAAGTAGGGCGGGAAAATCGTGGTGTGCCATCCAGGCACCACGGAGGTGGCGAAGTCGAACGAAACAATGGTGTGCACGGACAGCACCAGCGGGGTGGAGAGGGCGGCGAGCAGCAGGTATGCCATCTCGTAGTGGCGCCACTGGCGGTTGCCACCGCGCCAGCCGAGAGCGAAAAGCCCGTAGAGCATCTTACGCACCTTGGTCTTCGCACGGTCGCGCAGGGTGGCGAGATCGGGAATCATGCCGACATACCAGAAGATGAGCGAGATGGTGAAGTAGGTGGAGACGGCGAACACGTCCCACAGCAGCGGGCTTTTGAAATTCTGCCATACTGCATTGGCATTGGGGATGGGCGCGAGGAACCACGCCATCCACACGCGTCCGACGTGGAAAGCCGGGAAGATCCCGGCGCAGGTCACCGCGAAAATGGTCATCGCCTCGGCGGCGCGGTTGACGGATGTTCGCCAGTTCTGGCGCGTGAGGAAAAGGATGGCCGAGATCAGCGTGCCGGCGTGGCCGATACCGATCCAGAATACGAAGTTGGTAATGTCCCAGCCCCAGAACACGGCATTGTTCATGCCCCACGTGCCGACACCGGTGGAGACCAGATAGGTCAGGCCGACGCCGACGCCGACCACCGCGACAATGGCGCTGGGAATGAACAGCAGCCACCAGAGCAGCGGCATTTTGTTCTCGCAGATGCCGGCCACCCGGTTGGTGATCCATGCGAGTGATCGGTTGTTGAGCACCAGGTCCTCGCGCTCGAGGACGTCGAGGCGGGGCTGGTTGCCGGCGGATGTGGTGGCGGTTCCTTGGGCCATGGGAGAGCGTTCGTGCTGGGGGATGGATCAGTGGATGCTGATGGTCGAGTTGCCAATCAATGGCGCGTCGGGCATCGCCGGGTTGGGATTCTTGATGCGCGCCAGGTAGCTGGTGCGCGGCAGTGCGCCGACGTAGTTGAGCAGGTCGTAATTGCGCGGGTGGAGGCTGCGGATCGGGCGGCGCTCGATGTCCATGTCGATGAACTTGTAGCGGCGGATGTCGCAATTCGGATCGAGCAGGTTGCCAAAGACAATCGCCTCGGATGGGCAGGCCTCCTGGCAGGCGACCTTCACCGAGTTGGCGGGCACGCGCAATTCTTCCCAGTCGAGGGAGGTTTCGTGCGAGGGAATGCCCAACTCGACCGGCTTGTCCCGGCGGCGGCTGTATTGTTTGATCTTGGCTTCTTCGAGGCGCTGGATGCAGTAGGTGCACTTTTCCATCACCCCGCGCATGCGGATGGAAACGTTGGGGTTCTTCTGCAACTTCTCGCTCTCGGGCACGCCCTTGGTGGACGACAAAGGGCCGCGGTAGAGTTCGTTGAGCGGGCGCTTGTTGTAGTCGAAGTAGTTGAAGCGGCGAGCCTTGTATGGGCAGTTGTTGGCGCAGTAGCGGGTGCCGATGCAGCGGTTGTAGGCCATGACGTTGAGGCCATCTTCGCTGTGCACGGTGGCATTTACGGGGCACACCACTTCGCAGGGGGCTTGCTCGCACTGGACGCAGGCGACAGGCTGCATGAGCATCGCCGGGTTGTCCTCGTCCTGGTAATGGCCGCGGGAGTCCTGTTTGGCCACGAAATAGCGGTCCATGCGGATCCAGTGCATTTCGCGGCCGAGGGCGACCTGGCGTTTGCCGACGATGGGAATGTTGTTTTCGGCCTGGCAGGCCACGAGGCAGGCGTTGCAGCCTGTGCACTGGCTGAGGTCAATGACCATGGCCCACTGGTGGCGCTGGTCGAAAAGATGCGGGCGGCTGAAGCGGCCGGTGCCGGTCTCGAATCCAGGCACATCGTGGTCGCGGTTGAAGCCGCGGTTTTTGTAGAAGGAAATATTTTCCGGGACATGGGCGTCCTCGCCCTCGGTGGCGGCGAAGGCAGGGTCCTCCTGGTAGCGTTCGGTGGTGCCCTCACGAATGATGGCGCGACCTTCCATCGAGCCGTGCTCCTGGGTGAGCGCGAGCAGATAGAGACCATCGGCGCGGGAGGCACTGCCGCGAGCGATGCGCCCGGCGGCAAAGCGGCGCAGCGGATTCACGTTGAACCCGGTGCCACTGCCGACTCGCATTGGCAGGGCTTGGTCGGCTGAGCCGTCGCACTGGCCATAGCCCATGGGCAGAGTGATCACGTCGTCGGCATGGCCGTAGGCCACGAGGGCCGGCAGCGTGACTGACGAGCCGTCGACAGAAATCTCCAGCAGGGCGGCGCGTTGGTCGCCATCGCCGATGAAGCGGTTGACGCCGAGTTTGTCGGCGGTGGCGGGAGACATCAGCGCGGCGTTGTCCCAAGTCAGTTTGGTCACCGGATCTGGAGCCTCCTGGAGCCAGCCATTGTTGATGAATCGCCCATCGAAAATGGAGGGGTCGGTGGCAAAAAGAATCTCGTATTCACCCTCGGAGCCAGAGTTGAGCGCGGCGGAGGCCCATTCGGCGAAGGCCGATGTGTCGGGGGCGACGGCGGGGAGGAGGGGGTGCGCCGTGTCGGCGAGGAAGCCGTCGCGCAGTGCCTGGTTCCAGCGGTTGTTGAACTCATTTTCCGCCCCACCCA
>SLCJ01000138.1 GCA_007125835.1 Verrucomicrobiales bacterium
CTTCGCCGATGCGGATGAAGGGGAAAATGCATGGGCGCTTCGCTCCACGCCATTTGCCTCCCCATCCTCGGGCGATGGTGTATCGCCCCTCCTTGGTCGAGATGCCGCAGCGCTTGAGGGTAGCTGCCCCGTGGGAACGCCAAGGCCCTCCTTGGCATGCGAATGAGGAAGCGAATGGTTGCGTCGGAGTGGCTTTTTCATTCACCATCTCATTCTCGACTGCGACCCATGATCGCAGCCACGGAGGTGGCAGGTGGTGGTGTGCTGTTTGGTTGGTTATTTTTGTGAGGGGATTCGGGGGGCGCCTGCACACCGCCATCACTGTGGAAGGTCTGGCTGTATATGGCTTGACCCTGACAACGCAAAACGCCCGCAGCAGGGAGGCGGCGGGCGTTTTGGAGTGTTCCGGGCACCTTAGAAAAGCCCGGGAAAAGAGCGGTGCTCTCTCAGCGGCGGCGGCGGAGGAAGACCAGGCCACCAAGCAGCGCAAACAAGGCGCTGGTGGGCTCTGGGATGATGAGAATACCGGCGATGCCGCTTTGGGTGGTGCCTCCAACAGAAGCGACATTGATCGTAAGGTCGGTGTCTGTGGTGCTGAAGTTATAGACACCGCCGAGACCGCTCCAGAGGCCTAGAGTGTCTGTATCCACGACCAGCAAATTGGACTGCGCATGATCACTGGTTATCGACGAGCCATTATCAATGCCGATTATGGAGTTGTCTGCATCGGTGAGGGCCGTACGTCCCGCCGCCGTCCGGCCTGCGTAGAAAATCTGGATCTGATACTGGCCCAAACCGCGGCTGATCACTTCGTTGTTGATGAAGCTGGCAAGATCCAGAGTCACCGTGCTCGCATTGCCGTTCGGGTTGGTTCCAGCGTGGGTGCCATTGATGGCAACGACCCCGCCGGTGAATCCCTGCTCTGGGCGGGATCCTCCATCATACAGGTTGCTTTTCATTTGGTCCTGCCACCAGTCGGCGTAGCGCACGCTGCCCGACACCCCATCGACGTTGGTCCATGTCCTCGGCTGGGTGCCACCGGTTCCCTGCACGTCTACATTCGCGAAGGTGTTGGCTCCTAACGCCGTGGCTTGAGCTTGGTCCATCGCGTTCGCGTTTGCACCCGCCCCTTGATTGGTCATGAAATTGATAAAGACAATGCTCGCTTGGGCACCTGCGGTGAGCAGGGCGGCGCTGGTGAGGCCGAAAAGGGTGTTGCGGAGGAAGGTGGATTTTTTCATATACGCTGGTTCTTCAGGGTTGTGTTGTTTTGGGGTATGGAAATCAAGATTGGAACCGAGGTGTCACCAGAAAAAACTTCTGCTTTCTGGAATTATTTGAATTCTACTCAGATCTGATGAAAAACACAATGGCTGACTCGCAATAATTTTTGACAATGTGCCAAATCGGTGCAAGGATATTGGCCGATAAGACGCGATGAAGAGCATGGAAGAGAAACAATATCGGGTGGGGATTCGTTTTCCCGATTGGTCGAATGGGTATATTTTCCGCTTGTTTGAGGGGTTGCAGGATTTCCAGCGGCGGGAGGTGCCGTTCCAGTTGGTGTTTGACCAGCCTAGTGGAGGGGATCTGGCACCGAGGCCGATTGATGCCGGTTGGGATGGGGATGGCTTGATTGTGCTCCGCCATACCGAGGAGGAGGCACGGGCCTGGGCGGCGCGCGGAGTGGCGGTGGTGAACCTGAGTGTCGAGCGGCCGGATGCGGGACCGGTTTTTCCGCGGGTGACGGTGGATAACGAGTTGCTCGGCAGGCAGGCGGCGGAGCATTTGGCGCTATTGGGGCTTCGCGATTTCTGCTACATCCACGAGGCGACGCGCCGCTATTCGAAGATTCGTCTCAAGGCTTTTCGCGAGGCGGTGGAACAGGTCGGGGGACGCTTCTTTCAGATCGATGTTCCGATTTCCGCATACCCTGTGGCAGAGCGCCCGCAGCGCATCGAGGCGGCGATCTGGAAAACCTTGGCGGGGCTGCCTCGGCCGTGCGGAATTTTCACCAAGGACGACATTGCTGCGGTGTGGACGATCGAGACCTTGGCGAAGATTGGAATTCGCTGCCCGGAGGAGATGCCGGTGCTCGGCGTTTCGGACGATTTGGTTTTTTGCCACATGACCAATCCGGCGATCAGCAGCCTGGCCTATCCCGGGCGCAAGGTCGGCTACGAGGCGGCCAAACTGCTTTACCAAATGCTGCGTGGCGAGGCCGGGCGGCGGGAGGATGTGCGCGATGTCCGCGTGCCCTCGCCGGGGGTGGTCATCCGGGAATCGACGCGCCGGGTGGTGCTTGATGATCCGGTGGTCACCCGCGCCATGGAATTCATCCGCGAGATGTCGCCGCGTCGGTTTCTGCCGGTGGCGGAACTGGCGGCCCAATGTGGGGTTTCCCGCGAGCTGCTGCGCCTGCGCTTCCGGGACACTCTGGGACGCACCCCTCGCCAGGAAATTGAGCGAATTCGCCTGCGCCGGCTCATGGACCTGATGACAGGTACGAATTGGAAGCTGGAGCGTGTGGCGGAAGCCTGTGGGTTTTCCGGCAGTGACGAAGTTTGCCGTTACCTGAAAAAGCACACGGGTCGCACGTCGAAAGAAATCCGTCGCGAGCGTTGAGAAGGGGCAACGCTTCGGCCGGGTGATGATGGGATAAAAAAAGCGCGACCCCCGCGAGAGGAGCCGCGCTCTGAAATGCGTTCCGGTGTGGCGCGGGATCAGAAATCCCGCTTGCGCCGGTCGTCGCGGCTGAATCCGCGATTGTTGTCGCGGCGTCCGCCGCCGCCGCCGCCGCCACCGCCATCACGGTAGCCGCCTTCGCGCCGACCGCCGCCGCCCTCGCCGAACTGGCGTGGCGGCCGCTGCTGGGCGGGGTTCACCCTGAGGGCACGCCCGCCGACGTCGCGGCCGTCCAGCCCTTCCATGGCGGTGCGTGCCTGGTTTTCATCAGTCATGGTCACGAACCCGAAGCCTTTCGACCTTTGGGTTTCGAAGTCGATCATGACTTTTACTTTCTCGACTGTGCCGAATTCCTCGAAGAGTTGACGGATGTCTTCTTCGCCCAACGTATAGGGGAGGTTCCCCACATAGATGTCCATATTTTCTTGATGCAGTTGGCCGGGTGGGAAGTGCAATCCGAAGCGGCCCGGCCGGGGTCCACTGCGGATTGTTGAAGGGCCGACCCAACCGGATGGCAGGGAGTCCTTCTTGGGAGAGAGGCTGTTTTTACAATCGCTCTCCGCAGAACCGCAGCCAGCCTGTTTCGGAAAACCGGAAAAGGAAAACGGCGGATCGCAATGAGTTTCGCCGTGTTTCGCACACTTGGCAAGCGCTCATTTCCGAAAACGTTCGGCGGCGCGAACTCGTTGGTTTCACTTGGCAAGAGGGGATGTGCAGGTAGAGTCGGGCTCATGGCCGAGCCGGATCTGGTAGAATCCTTCATAACCCGCTGGGGAAGCTCGGGCGCGGCGGAGCGTGCGAACTACCAGATGTTTCTGGCCGAGCTGTGCGACGTGCTCGGCGTGCCGCGGCCCGAGCCCACCTTACCCGACCCCGGGCGCAATCTCTACGTGTTCGACCGAGCGATCTCCCGCATGAACCCCGACGGCTCCACCGTCACCAACTACATCGACTTCTACAAGGCCGGGCATTTCGTCTGGGAGACAAAGCAGGGAAGCAGCGGCGAAAGGGGAGGTATAAGTGGAGGCGATCACCGGTCGCCTTTTCTCGGGGAAACCACCCGCACCGCTAACAGCAGCCCGCCGCCCGCTGCTAAATCCGGCCATGGTCGCCGCGGCAGCAGCGCATTCGACCGCGCGCTCGAGCGGGCCTACCACCAAGCGCGCGACTACATCCCCCACCTGCCCGCCGCGCACGGCCGCCCGCCCTTTCTCGTGGTCTGCGATGTCGGGCACTCGATCGACCTCTACGCCGAATTCACCTGCACCGGCGGGCGTTACGAGCGCTTTCCCGATCCGAAGAACCACCGCATCTTGCTTGCCGACCTGCGGCGACCGGAAATCCGCGAGCGCCTGCGCCTGGTGTTCACCGATCCGCAGTCGCTCGACCCGTCGAAGCGCGCCGCCGAAGTCACCCGCGACATCGCCGACCGCCTCGCCCGCCTGGCCAAGTCCCTCGAAGCCGCCGGGCACGATCCCCAGGTCATCGCCGGCTTCCTCCAGCGCTGTCTGTTCACCATGTTTGCGGAGGACATTGGCCTGCTGCCCGATGGCGGCTTCCACCGCCTGCTTGAAAAAGCGCGAGAAAATCCGCAGGGTTTCCCGGTGCTGGTCTCCGGCCTGTGGCGTGAAATGGCGACCGGCACGAGCTATTCGGCGCTTTTGTTCCAGGAGATTGCTCAGTTCAACGGCGGCCTCTTTGAAACCACCACCGCGCTCGATCTCGATGGCGGGCAGATTGCGATGCTGGCCGATGCCGCCGCCAGCGATTGGTCCGGCGTCGAACCCAGTATATTCGGCACACTGCTCGTGCGTGCGCTCGACCCCCGCGAACGGCACAAACTCGGCGCGGAATTCACGCCGCGCTCCTACGTCGAGCGCCTGATCCGCCCGACCATCCTCGACCCGTTGCGCGAAGAGTGGGATGCCACCCGCATCGCCGCCGCCAAACTCCACGCCGACGCCGAAGCCGCGCTCGACGCCGCCGATGCCAAAGAGCGCGAGGCGAAACAACAGCTCGCCGCAGGCCAAAACGCCGCCGCCAAACAAAGCGGGGCCGACGCCCGCAAATTCCGCGCCAGCGCCGCGAAAAAGGATGCCGAAGCGCTGGATCTCGTCACCGCCTACCACCGCCACCTCTGCCGCCTGCAATTTCTCGACCCCGCCTGCGGCACCGCGAATTTCCTCTATGTCACCCTCGAACACATGAAGCGGCTTGAAGCCGAGGTGCTCGAACTGGCCACCGCCCTCGGCGGCGATGCCACCTTCGAGATGGGCGAATACAAAGTGCGCCCCGATCAATTCCTCGGCCTCGAACTCGCGCCCAACGCCGTCGCCATCGCCCAGCTCGTGCTGTGGATCGGCTACTTCCAATGGCAGCGCAAAACCACCGGCAAGGCCGACACCGGCGACCGTCCGTTGCTGCCAAAGACACAATCCATCCGTCAGCAGGATGCCGTGCTCGCCTACGACGAGCGCATCCCGCGCAAGGATCCCGAAAGCGGCGAAATCCTCACCATCTGGGACGGCCACACCACCAAGCCGCACCCTGTCACCGGAAAGGAAGTGCCCGACGAATC
>SLCJ01000242.1 GCA_007125835.1 Verrucomicrobiales bacterium
CGCAACGAGCCACCGCCCGACGATCCCGACCTCACGGATTTCAAACTCCACCTCGCCCTTGCCCGCGTCGCCCTGCAACGCGCTCCGCGTTATCTCGGTTGGTTATCCAACCTCGCCGAAGCCGATCAGGCCGACCTCGATTCACTCTCCAACCAACCATTCGCTGCGCCCGCCTACCAGCTTCTCTGGAATCGCAAAGGAGCAGAAATCGGCGCAAGCAATCTAACCGAAGCTTACCAGCGCCTTTTCCAAAACCCGTCCATTATTCAGGATCTCGCCGAAGTCGTCGATTGGGCGAAAAGCCAATCACCCGCCCGGCCACCCATCTTCCCCAACCTCCCGAGCACCCTCGAACTCCACGGCAACTATTCCAGCACCGAGATCAACGCCATCTTCGGCAAAAACGCCTTTGATGGCGGAGGCTCGCGCGGTGTCGGCGTCGTTCACTTCGAAGAACAAAAAGTCATCGTTCACTTGGTCACCTTCGAGAAAAACGAAAAGCAATTTTCCGAAACCACCATGTATCGCGACTTCCCCACCGCCCCCGATCTCCTGCATTGGGAGAGCCAGGCTGCCGCCACCCAGTCGGGCAAGATGGGCAGCATCTATGCCAATCATGAGGCTCTCGGCTACCGCATCCTCTTCTTCACCCGCATCCGCAAAGAAGCCGCCAAAGGCGTCACCTCGCCATTTCTATTCCTTGGCCCCGGCAAATTCCTCGACGCCACTGGCAGCCGCCCCATCGCCATCCGCTGGCAACTCTCCCACCCCATGCCCACCGCGCACTACCGCGAAGCCCGCCTCGCCTCCGGCATGGAAGATTGATTTCCCCAAACCTCCACACTCATGCCCCTCCCGCCACACAACCCCCAAGCCTTGGAAAGAGCCCGCAAATATTTCATCCACAAAGCCCTCAACCAATCACCAGAGCCCTTAAAGCCACTCACCGCCGACCAACTTTCCGCGATCCCCTCGGTGGCCGGACTTCCTGACGAGGTGGCGAATTACCCGCGCTTCCGCTTCATGGGTAGCAATTTTCGCCTCCTTCCCTGGATTCACGACACGCTTTCCGACCTCCCTTTCACCACCGCCACCGTCGCCTTCTGCAATTCCGGGGTCGTCTCCTGCCTCCTCAAGGCCATGGACAGACACTCCGCGATTTCATCGACAGGTTGCAGCAGCAATGAGAATGTCTCGTTTGTAGCACACTCCATGAGTGACAAGGCAAATGCACCGGGCGAAGCCATCTTCGTCTTGCGTCTTATCAACCAAAAACCGGAGTGGCGAACCCTGTAGCGCTAACTGGACGAGCGGCTCATCCTGGTTCTCGAATCCTCCTGACCTCGCCCGCCGAAAAAAGTTCTCCCGCTGCCGAAAATTCTTGACAAGGGGGTGCCGAGCACTACGCTCGCTGTAAATGAATGCCGCAGCGAAGTCGCCCAATCACGCAATATTCCGGATGGATCTTGGGATTTCTCGTGCTGAAACACCGCTGACTGGCACACCGCAACACCTCTTCAGCCTCCTTTCCCCCCTAACCCCCTATTTCCCCGCCCTGCGGTCTGGCCCAATGGCTCTTTCAGGGGCTCCCCCTGAAAGCACATTCCTGGCAACAACCCATGCCGACCACCAGCAGAGCAAGTAGTGAATATAAACATTGGATTGATGATATATGAAAAAGTTAGCGTTGATTGCATCTGCTCTGACATTTTTCTTCTCAACTCATCCGGGGCTATTCGCGAATCGATGCTACGGGTCCGCTTCGGCGGTCGAGCTGGAGAACCTGGCGCCGAAGGCGCAGGTGAGCGCATCGTCCGAACACAGCGGTCCGCATGCGGCCCGCGGGGCCGTCGACGGTCGGATTCCGGGTTCTGGGGCGCGCCGTGATGCCGGCTCCGCGTGGGCCATCGATGGCGCCCGGGCGGAAGGGGCGGCCTCCTTTACCTTGGAATGGGCGGAGCCGGTGGCGGTGGGCACCGTGGTCTACTGGGGGCGCACGGCTTGGCGCGACGATGAAGGATTCAAGGATTACGAGATTTATGTCGACGGTTCGGAGGAGCCGGTCGCCCGGGGCGCATTTGAGCAGCGGCACGGACCCCAGGTTGTGCACCTTGCCGAGCCGGTCACTGCGCAGAGCCTGGAGTTACGCTTTCTTAGCAGTTACGGCGGCACCAATCCCGGCGCCGCCGAGATCGCCGTATATCCCTCCACCCCATCGGACGAGCAGTTGTCGCGATTCCCGCACGGTCCCGATTCCCCAGCAGCACATTTACGATCTGGACGCCTGGGATTTCGCGAGTTGGCGGTCGTCAAAAGACAGCAACTGAATACTTCGCATGTGTATACATACCACGCCGAGGGGTTCCGTCCCGGCGGGGGACTGTATGTGGCGACGGTCGACGAGCGGGGGAACACATCCCTGCGTCAGTTGGTGGACGCCTCGGAGGGCATGATCCTGAGCTGTGATGTTTCCTACGACGGAACAGAGATTCTCTTTTCCTGGAAGCGCAAGGCTGCCCCCATTGAAAGCCACGCCTTTTCGCTCCTCCCTGACGAGCATTGCCGCCAGGACCCCGAGGCTACCTATCAGGTGTTCCGTATCGGCGTGGACGGCACGGGGCTGACGCAGCTGACCGACGGACCCCACCACAATCTGGACGCGACTTGGCTGCCCGACGGCGGCATCGCCTTTCTCTCGGATCGCACCCCGGCCTACGCCTACTGCTTTGTCACAACCTCCCCCGTGCTCTTTCGCATGGAGCGGGACGGCTCGAATCAGCGTCAGTTGTCCTTCAACTACCTGATGGACTTCACGCCCGCGGTAATGCCCGATGGGCGTATCCTGTTTACCCGCTGGGAGTACGTGGACCGACCCGCCATTCCCATCCAGAGCCTCTGGACGATCAATCCCGACGGCACCGGTTTGGCTGGCTACTTCGGCAACCGGGTGCTCGATCCGGGCACCTTCATGCAGGCTCAGCCGATTCCCGGCACACGGAAAGTGCTATCCCTGCTCACCTCCCACAACGGGAGCCCGCGCGGCGCCGTCGGCGTGATCGATATTTCGCACGGTGCCCACGTGCAGGAGGGCATCTTCAACCTGACACCCGAGGTCGACATCGGGCGCGTGGACCAGGGCAACGGCAACGGCCCCGACAACCGGCTGGTCAACCGCGGTCCGTATGAATCGCCTTTTCCCTTGGACGATCAGTGTTGGTTGGTCTCCAACGCCGGCGTCATCGAGCTGCGCACCTACGATCCGGAGGACGCCCCCGTGAGCGTGCTGGAGAATCCGGGCGGGATGGGCTTCTACTATCCTCGTCCAATCATGCCACGCGAGAAGCAGCCGGTGATCGCATCGGTGCTGCCGGAGGATCCGCCCCCCTATGCGACCGTAATCATGACCGATGTCTACAACGGTCTCGAGGGCTATGTTGAGCGCGGCGAAATCAAGCAGATCGCCGTCGTGGAGGAATTGCCCAAAAACACCTTCACGCCACAAGTCAAGTATGAGCCGGGAAGGGGCTATGTGTCAAATATCGCCTTCGGTTTCCAGTTCCCCGTGGTTTCCAGCGGTGCCACCTACGCGCCCAAACGCATCCTAGGTTACGCCCAGGTTAGCGATGAGGGTTCGGCGAGCTTCCGGGTGCCGTCTTCGCTGCCGGTGCACTTCATGCCGCTGGACGAGCATGGCCGAGCGCTTCAGCGTATGCGAACTTTCACCCACTTCATGCCCGGCGAACGACAGAGCTGCATAGGCTGCCACGGTGACCGCAACTACAACGCCCCTCCGCCGCCACCTGCCGCCCAGCGGGCGGCCCAGGCGATAGTACAGGATCTCCAGCCTCCCGACTGGGGGGTCAAAGGCTTCAGCTACCGCGAGGTCGTTCAGCCCGTACTGGACATGCACTGCACACAGTGCCATAACCCGCACAGCCCGGCCGGCAATGTGGATCTCAGCGGCGACATGACGGATTTCTTCAATGTCTCATACGAAATCCTGGCCCGTCAGGGCACGGTTTTCGAGCAGCGCTTCAACACCCCCGAAGTCCGGATTGGCAGCGGCGCGGAGGGCCGCAATCCTTACACCAGCTGGATCTCCACAATCAATGGCGCGGAATACAACATCCGCATGATCAACCCAAAGACCTGGGGCTCCCCCGCCAGCAAACTGGCGGACCTGGTAATCAGCGGCCACCCCGATGAGGAGGGACACCCACGCGTGCAGGTAGACGAATCCGGTATCCGGCGGATCATGGCCTGGATCGATCTCAATGTGCCGTATTATCCGAACTCGGATGCCACCTATGCGGATAGCCCTGGCAACCGTAGGCTTTACCCCCAGCAGCTCGACCGTGTGATCGAAGAAGTCGCTACGAACCGGTGCATTAGCTGCCATGTGCAGGGTGTTCCGCGCGATTTTTATACTCGCATCGAGAAGCCGGAGCTGAACAGCTTTCTGCTAGCCCCGCTCGCGAAAGAGGCGGGCGGCACGGAGTCGTGTGGCCGGGCGGTCTTTGAATCTACCGCGGATCCCGACTACCAGGCCATCCTCGAGACCTTCAAGCCGATCCACGAAATCATGCGAACACATCCGCGCGAAGATACGCTGTAAGGTCCGTCAACCGCCATTTCCCCGCCCTCCGGTTCGACCCAAATGATCTTTCAGGGATCTCCCGCTGAAAGCAACAAGCCGCCGTTGCAGAGGGAGAAAGAAAGTGCAGCGGCCGCCGCAAAAACTCGCCACTTCCCCACGTCACTCTCCGATATCCTCGTTCCACAAGTCCGGCTCGGCCGCGATGAAATCCTCCATCAGCTTGATGCAATCCGCATCCTGCCGGATCTCCACGTCGACGCCCTGCGAGCGAACATGCTCCTCCGGGCCTTGGAACGTCTCGTTCTCCCCGATGATCACCTTCGGGATCCCATAGAGCAGAATCGCCCCGCAGCACATCGGACACGGCGAAAGCGTCGAGTAAATCACACACCGCCGGTAAACCGACGCCGGCAACCGCCCCGCATTTTCCAGACAGTTCATCTCCGCGTGGTGAATCACACTCCCTTCCTGCACCCGCCGGTTGTGACCACGCCCGATGATCTTGCCGTCGAGCACCAGCACCGAGCCGATGGGAATTCCGCCCTCGGCGCGTCCCTTACGCGCTTCCTCGATGGCGGCCTGCATGAACGGATCCTCCGGGTGCATAACGGCCCGACAGTACAGTTCACCCCCGCCCCCCGCAACTCCCAAATCGTCACAGGC
>SLCJ01000297.1 GCA_007125835.1 Verrucomicrobiales bacterium
ACCGAACTGTCTCGCGACGTTCTGAACCCAGCTCGCGTGCCGCTTTAACCGGCGAACAGCCGGACCCTTGGGACCTTCTCCAGCCCCAGGATGCGACGAGCCGACATCGAGGTGCCAAACCTCACCGTCGATATGAACTCTTGGGTGAGATCAGCCTGTTATCCCTAGCGTACCTTTTATCCGTTGAGCGACGGCAATTCCACATTCAACCGCCGGATCACTTGGACCTACTTTCGTATCTGCTCGACTTGTGGGTCTCACAGTTAGGCTGGCTTGTGCCCATACACTCAACACGCGATTGCCAACCGCGCTGAGCCAACCTTCGCGCTCCTCCGTTACTCTTTGGGAGGATACCGCCCCAGTAAAACTGACCGGCTGCCACGGTCCCCGCGCCTGATTCAAGGCAACAGGTTAGATTCCCCAATACCAAAGGGTGGTGTCTCATTGGCGGCTCCGCGACCCCCTAAAGGGCCGCTTCAAAGCCTCCCACTTACTCTGAGCATTGAAACCGAGAAACCAATAACAGCTTACAGTTAAGGTGCATAGGGTCTTTCCGTCCTTCCGCGGGTAGGCGGCATCTTCACCGCCATTACAATTTCACTGAGCGCCCGGTTGAGACAGTGCCCAACTCGTTACACGATTCGTGCAGGTCGGAACTTACCCGACAAGGAATTTCGCTACCTTAGGACCGTTATAGTTACGGCCGACATTCACGGGGACTTGGGCTCGGAGCTTCGACCCGAAGGTCTAACAACTTACCGTAATCTTTCCGCATTGGTCACGTGTCACATCCTATACTTGGACTTGCGTCTTGGCAGAATGCTGTGTTTTTGATAAACAGTCGGTTGGGCCATTTCTCTGCGGCCTGCCGAAGCAGGCACCCCTTCTCCCGAAGTTACGGGGTTAATTTGCCGAGTTCCTTAACCGGGGTTCACTCTTACGCCTTGGTATATTCTACCCACCCACCTGAGTCGGTTTGCGGTACGGGCTCCTTAGCATACACGGGGGCTTTTCTTGGCGGTTGGTCCAGTGATACGGATCGGCCGAAGCCTCACCTCGGAATTCAATCACCTGGTCACTTTTCCAACCGCGTCCCCCCCGCTTAAGTTTCGGAGGTGCAGGAATATTAACCTGCTATCCATCGGCTACGCCTATCGGCCTGGCCTTAGGTCCCGACTAACCCTGGGACGAACAGCGTTGCCCAGGAAACCTCGGGTTTACGGCGGACGGGGATCTCACCCGTCTTCTCGTTACTCATGTCTGCATTCTCACTTGTCTGCGCTCCACCTTCGGTCGCCCTTGGGCTTCACCGCACAGACAACGCTCCCCTACCACTCCCGCACGAGGCGGAAGTCCAGAGCTTCGGTATACCGCTTATCGCCAATTATTTTCGGCGCGGAATCTCTCGATGAGTCAGCTATTACGCACTGTTTAAATGGTGGCTGCTTCTAAGCCAACATCCTCACTGTCTAAGAAATTCCACATCCTTTCCACTGAGCGGTATTTGGGCACCTTAGCTGCTGATCTGGGTTGTTTCCCTCTCGACCGCGAAGCTTATCCCTCGCGGACTCACTGCCGGGCTTCATTGAACGGTATTCGGAGTTTGATTGAGTTTGGTAAGCGGGTATGCCCCCTAGCTCATTCAGTGCTCTACCCCCGTTCATCAGCACCCGACGCTGCACCTAAATGCATTTCGGGGAGAACCAGCTATCACCGGGTTTGATTAGCCTTTCACTCCTACCCACAGCTCATCCGAGAATTTCTCAAGATTCACCGGTTCGGCCCTTCACAACGTTTTACCGTTGCTTCAGCCTGGCCATGGGTAGATCACCTCGGCTTCGGGTCCAGCGCCTGCCACTAAATCGCCCTATTCGGACTTGCTTTCGCTTCGCCTCCGGTCCGGAAGACCTTAAGCTTGCCACAGACACTGACTCGCAGACTCATTAAGCAAAAGGCACGCCATGACCCCCGAAGGGGCTCTGACACCTTGTAGGCACACGGTTTCAGGTTCTATTTCACTCCGCTCACGGCGGTTCTTTTCACCTTTCCCTCACGGTACTGGTTCACTATCGGTCGCCAACGAGTATTTAGCCTTGGAGGGTGGTCCCCCCGGATTCACGCGGCGTTTCACGTGTGCCGCGCTACTCAGGAACTCCCTAGGGCCGATCGGATTTTCGATTACGGGGCTGTCACCCTCTATGGCGTGCTTTTCCACACACTTGATCTAATCGTCACGGTCCCACGACGGGGTCCTACAACCCCCATGGCAAGCCATGGGTTTGGGCTGGTCCGCTTTCGCTCGCCACTACTTACGGAATCTCGTTTGATTTCTACTCCTCCGCTTACTGAGATGTTTCACTTCAGCGGGTGTCGCGAACTCCCTCCTATGTATTCAGAGAGAGACGACCCGGCATTAACCGGGCCAGGTTATCCTATTCGGAAATCCCCGGGTCAAAGCGTATGTGCCGCTAACCGGGGCTTATCGCAGCTTGTCACGTCCTTCATCGCCTGTTGGCACCAAGGCATCCACTGTGTGCCCTTATCTGTTTGTAATTCATACCAAAATCGGATGATTACATGCCGTATAAAATTCTACCAAAACGTCAGGTTCGAACTCATGCATGAAATTGCAATATTTTCTACCCTGTATGCGAATGTCAAAGACCACAGGCGCTTTCGCACGGGAGTCACGCGGAGGTTTCCTGGCTGTCGGATACCGAGTGGTGGGCCAGACTGGACTTGAACCAGTGACCCCACGCTTATCAAGCGTGTGCTCTAACCAACTGAGCTACAGGCCCTTTCTCGGAGACGGAGCGGGGGGGTGCTTGGCGGCAGGTGGCTTCGGCGATGCAAGTGGAGGCAACCGGATTCGAACCGGTGACCCTCTGCTTGCAAAGCAGATGCTCTACCAACTGAGCTATGCCCCCGAACTTTTCCGGGAGACCGCGTCGAGGAGAAGAAAGATTGAGATGCGCGCTGCGCGACCTGTCCGGCGATGCCGGCTGTGTGTTAAGTTGTGAGTTGGTCCGACCTTTCGGTATCGGACGAACCGGATTCCTTGCGGATTCCGGTCCTTGGACCTGGCGTTTCCTTATGGCGTGAGGGCCGGAAACGCGTGACTCCATAGAAAGGAGGTGATCCAGCCGCAGGTTCCCCTACGGCTACCTTGTTACGACTTCATCCCAGTTACCAGTCTCACCTTAGGGCGCTGCCTCCTTGCGGTTGGCTCACGCACTTCGGGTGCGACCGGCTTCCATGATGTGACGGGCGGTGTGTACAAGACCCGGGAACGTATTCACGGCGCCGTAGCTGATGCGCCGTTACTAGCGATTCCAACTTCATGGAGGCGAGTTGCAGCCTCCAATCCGAACTGGGCCCAGTTTTGTCGATTTCCTCCCCCTCGCGGGTTTGGTTCGCATTAGGCTGGGCATTGTAGTACGTGTGCAGCCCTGGGCATAAGGGCCATACTGACTTGACGTCGTCCCCACCTTCCTCCCAGTTGATCTGGGCAGTCTGATTAGAGTCCCCACCATTACGTGCTGGCAACTAATCACAGGGGTTGCGCTCGTTGCGGGACTTAACCCAACATCTCACGACACGAGCTGACGACAGCCATGCAGCACCTGTGCACCGTCCAGCAGAACTGACCCCGCCCTTTCGGGCAGGTACGACGGGCATGTCAAGCCCAGGTAAGGTTCTTCGCGTTGCATCGAATTAAGCCACATACTCCACCGCTTGTGCGGGTCCCCGTCAATTTCTTTGAGTTTTAATCTTGCGATCGTACTCCCCAGGCGGCACGCTTAACGCGTTAGCTCCGGCACGGACGGGGTCCAACCCGCCCACACCAAGCGTGCACCGTTTACTGCCGGGACTACCAGGGTATCTAATCCTGTTCGCTCCCCCGGCCTTCGAGCCTCAGCGTCAGAAACCGTCCAGAGTCTCGCCTTCGCCACTAGTGTTCCTCACGATATCTACGCATTTCACTGCTACACCGTGAATTCCAGACTCCCCTCCGGTTCTCTAGCGCGGGAGTATCGGGTGCAGTTCCGGGGTTGAGCCCCGGGATTTCACACCTGACTTTCCGCGCCGCCTACGCTCCCTTTACGCCCAGTGATTCCGAACAACGCTTGGGACCTTCGTATTACCGCGGCTGCTGGCACGAAGTTAGCCGTCCCTTCCTCTTCAGCTACTATCACCGCCGCCGGGTGTTAACCGACAACGGCATACTCGCTGATGACAGGAGTTTACAACCCGAGGGCCTTCATCCTCCACGCGGCGTCGCAGCATCAGGCTTTCGCCCATTGTGCATGATTCTCGACTGCTGCCACCCGTAGGTGTCTGGGCCGTGTCTCAGTCCCAGTGTGGCTGGTCATCCTCTCAGACCAGCTACCCGTCATAGCCTTGGTGGGCCGTTACCCCGCCAACAAGCTGATAGGGCGCGAGCCAATCCGGAAGCGGCAGGTCTTACGATCCCCACCATTTAACCTGAGCGGGCGATCCCGCCAGGCCACATGCGGTATTAATCCAAGTTTCCCTGGGCTATCCCACTCTTCCGGGCATATTACTCACGTGTTACTCACCCGTTCGCCACTAGGAACTCATTAAGCAAGCTTATCAAGTTCCCCGTTCGACTTGCATGTCTTATCCACGCCGCCAGCGTTCGTTCTGAGCCAGAATCAAACTCTCCGAAAAAAACAGAACGGAATCCGGATTGCTCCGGAGACCGCCACCCACCTGCGGATCTGTGATCCGAGTGGGTCCGCGCACCGTTTGACCGGCGCGCAGCGCACATCTCAATCTTTACTTCTCCAACCCACGGCTTTGATCGCCGCAGGTCCCGCTTGTGAAAGACCTTCTCATGCTCCGACTAAAAAGCCGACCGCCCTTGGGAGCGCGATCGACCGTGTCATTCGCATGCTGACTCGTTTCGGTCAGGGTGGAGAACTTACACGCTGGGGAGTCGGGCGCAAGTTCTTTTTGCGTTTTTTTTTCGATTTTCTGATTTTTCTGATGCCGAGGCGCGCGACATGTTGGGAATCAAGGCATTGCGGTCTTTAGATTCAAGACGTCGGTGCGCTGGTGGCGGGAATCATTGCGGAATCCCGCGCGAAGGGACCAGGGAAACGGCGTTTGGCTCGCGGATTTCGTCGGGATGGAAGAGGAAGCCTGGCGAGGGGTTGCTCAGGCGGAACGAGGAGGGTAGGAATTCAGGGAGGAATAGATTGCTGTTAGGATCATAAACGCGCCTGCCGGTAAACGACCCTGTTATGACATATTCATGGTTGTCGTCGAAGCCGTGGCCGCGCTGGCCCGGGGCTGGATTCTCCGGCAGCATGTCTGGGGGGCGCGTGACGCCGGGGTTCATGACGACGAGGCGGGCGCGTTCCCAGCTTTCTCCCGGCTGCCGCAAGTAGCCCCAGAAACGTGTACCTTCGACATGGTAGCGGCGGCCGATAAAGTGGTCGCCGCGCGGTTCGGTGGCGATTGCGGCGGCGCGCTCGCGCATGGCCGGGTGGGAGGCCCCCGGTGTGGTCGTGCAGGAGGCCGGGAGGATGAGGGCGGCGATGCCCAGTGAAATCAGAATGAGGAATTTCATGGTGGATTTGTGATCGGGTTTCCGACCGGGATTCCGGTCGCCGGGGGAATGAAGCGGTGTGGAGAATGGAGAGTGAGGCGCCCCGTGTTGCAAGTGGAATCCTGCCTTCTTCATTTTGGTTTTCCTCTGGCAGATCCGTTCTTATGAGTCATCTTAATACATGCCCGAATATCCGCGTTTCCCTGCGTCCGCTTCCCGGCCATCATTCGGTGCCTGGTGGAGTTGTGTGGCTTGCGTGTTCCTTTTTTCTAATTCGGGATTGGGGGCGGAATCCGAGGGTGCGGCAAGTGTGGCCGCCGCTTCCGGGCTCACGGTTTATGAGGGTGTGGTCCTTGTTCCGACTCCCTGGGGAGATGGCGACAGTTTCAAGGTGAGACTGGCGGATGGGGCGGAGCACGTGATCCGAATCTACGGGGCCGACTGTTTGGAAACGGACAGTGGCGACGCAAGCCTGGCCAGGCGTCTTCGCGAGCAGCGTGCCCATTTCGGAATTGATGACATTGGCGCGGCGGTGACGCTGGGACTCGAGGGAAAGCAGTTCACCGAGGATTTTCTCGCGCGCCCGTTTTCGCTACACACTGCCTGGGCCACCGCTCCGGGGCGTTCCGGCCTGCCGCGTTTCTATGCTTTTGTGCACAATGCCGAAGGGCTGGACCTTGCCTCGGAACTGGTTCGGCGTGGCTTGGCTCGGGCTCACGGTGTATATCGCGCGGCTCCCTGTGGTTTGTCTGCCGACGGGTATCGTGCGCTGCTGGCTGATATGGAACTGGCGGCTGCGATGGATCGTGCGGGGGCTTGGGCGCACTCCCGCCCCGAGGTGCTGCTGGAGCTGCGCAAGCAGGAGCGGGCGCTGCGGGTGCAAGAGGTGACTGAGCGGGAAGAGGCGCTTGCCGCCCGGCGCGCGTTTCTCCGCGTGGATCCCAATTCCGCGCCGCCCCATCAGCTCGAGGAACTTCCCGGGATCGGTCCCGCCATGGCCCAGCGCATCCTTGAACACCGCCCTTTTGAACGCGCCGAGGATCTGTTGAATGTGCCCGGGATCGGTCCCGCCACGCTGGAGCGGTTGCGGCCCCACCTCGTTTTCGACGCCCCTTGAGAGGCGGCGCAGGCGGGGGGTGTGGGGGGCGCGCATGAAAGACGGCACCCATTGATCACGTAGTTATTCCGGCCCGCGCATTCTTCCGGGGCATAAAAATGTTATGAGCGATTCACACCACCCTCCTTTTTCGTTCCGCCCGAGCTGCCATGGCAGGCGGCGTTTTTTGATTGGCGGCCTCGGCGCGTTGGCGGTGCCGCTGATCAGTGGCACCCCACATGTCCGTGCGGCCCTACCCAATCCGGGAAGTGGCGAACGTGTGACGGGGCTGGCCACCTACCGTTCGGGCAATCAGGTATGGGTTAGGGAGGGCAACGAGGTGGTCGCCACCTATCGCGCCCACCCGGATGTCAAGTATCCCTACCTCTACCCGCTGGCTGGGCCGGTGAGCGGGCGCTCGGTGGTGGCGGAAACCAACACTCCTTGGCCTCACCATCGAGGAGTGTTTTTTGCCTGCGATCGCGTAAATGGCATTGATTTTTGGCATGCCGACACTGCGCCGGGTCGCATATTATCCGACGGGCCGAAAGTCATCGAGAGCGGGGATCAGGGGGTGGTAATTGGCGATACGTGCCGCTGGACCGCGGCAGATGGGCGTGTTTTGATGAGTGACCGACGCCGACTGACGATTCAGGCGACACCCGGGCAGCATGTTGTGGTGGATTGGCAGATTGATTGGAAAGCCGAAATCGACGTGTCCATTCCGCGCAACAACCACTCTCTTTTTGCTGTGCGCGCGGCTCCGGACATCGCACCGACGGGCGGTGGAAACTTGGTCAATGCCGAGGGCGACGAGGGCGAAGCCGGCACGTATGGGAAACCTTCCGCCTGGTGCGCGTTTTACGGACCCCGTGGCGGGCGCGACGGCGGGAGGATTGTCGAGGGCTTGTGCTTGATGGATCATCCGGCGAATCGCTGGCCGGAGGCGGCCCCTTGGTTCACCCGCGACTACGGCTTTGCCACGGCGTCGCCCATGAATTTCCTCGAGCGGCCTTTCCAACTGGCTTCCGGCGAGGAAGTCCAACTCCGCTACCGGGTCGTGGCCTTCGCTGGCACACCCGATGATGCCGGGCTGGCCGGGCTTTACGCCGGTTTCGCGGAATAGCCTTCTGACGGGCGCAGCGAAAAAAAGCGGCGGCGCCCCGCCTCAGGACGCCGCCGCAAGTGTCTCCGCGCCTACAAACCAGCGCGGCCGGGATGGCGGTGATTCATTCCACCGCCACCCGGAAAAAGAGTTTCGATTCGGAGGGCGCGATCACCACGCGCCGCCTGACGTAGTCCGTCGGCACTCCGTCTTGGTCGGGATCATCGGCGGGCGAGGCCGCTGCCGGAATCCACGAACCGGAATCCAGCGTCGCCGACTGCTGGAACACATAGGTTTCGGCGATGTCGGTCCGCTCGAGCCAGCGCAGCACAAGATTGCCGTTTACGTCGGTTGCCTGCGACTTGAGCGATCCTGTGGGCTCAAGCGGCGATGTGCCGAAAAGAAACTCGGCGTAGTTGGAGAAGCCGTCGCCGTCGGGATCCGCCTCTGGAGCGGCGTCGGCGGGGTCGTCCCAGGCGAATTCGGCGGCCCAGGTGTCGTAGGGTGTGCCTGCGGCGGGGCCGCTCGTCACAGACAGCATACCGGTGCCGGTGAAGCGGGTGTCGTCAATGTTTGTCGCACCGGAGCCGGTGCCCCCCCAGGTACCGGCGGCAACCTGCACCTCATCGATGAACAGGGCTTCGACCACTTCGGTGCCGGAGACGTCCACGAGCGCGGTGGCACCGAGATTGAGAGTGGCGGTATCGGCGATGGATGTGCCGTCGACGGCAAGCGTCGCGCCATCGGCGACAGTCACGGACGGGCCGCCAATCGAGCCGGTGGCGTCGATGGTAAGTGTGCCTGCCCGCACCGTGGTGCCGCCGGTGTGGGTGGCGGTGCCGCTATAGGTCATTTCCTGGTCGGTATTGCCGCTGCTCAGGCCGATGAAAACGACTCCATCGCCGGAAATGTCGCTGGAGACCGTGTGGCTGTCGCTGCGGGAGAATGTCAGCGTGCCATTGTTAATGACGGTCGCCGCACCGAGCGAGCCACCGGTGCCGGCCCCGCCTTGCGAAGCGTCGGTGTTTCCGGGCACGCCGCCCACCCGCACGGGCGTTCCGGCCGCAATGGTGACCGTTCCGTCGAGTGTGTTGTCGCCGGTGAGGATAAATCCGGTCTGGATGTTGGTCATGGTTTCGGCCGTGTCGGAGAAAACGAGTCCCCCGGAGCCCGAGATCGCTCCTTGGATTTTGAGCAGGCGCGCCGCGCCGCCCGAACGGTTGCGGATTTCATTGGCCGGGCCGACGAGATCGATGGCGTTGGTCCACGTCCAGTTGCCCTCGATCTGCGCAAGGTGTCCGCTGGTGGTGGCGTCGCCGAGCACGATGGTTCCGGTGCCCATGGCCGTCGCCCCGTTGCGGATGGTGCGGAATTCCGATTCCCCTTTGACCATCAGATCACCGAAGAAGCCGGCCCAGGTGCCCGGCGAGTCGAATGCCAGTCCTCCGCCCGTGTAGTTGAACAGGGTAAACCCGCCGTCCACGACAATTCCGCCGCCACCGGAGACATTGCGCATCTTCGCCTGCGCCGAGTAGTCGCGGAGTTGGCTGTCGTCGAGGTTGAATCCGAGGACTGCTCCGTCCTCCACCACCACCGGACCGAATCCAATGTCGCCTTCCGGGCCGCCATTGCCGATGGTGAACGTTCCCTGCGAAACGGTGGTGCCGCCTGTGGTGCTGTTGCCCGAGGCCCACACGACCGGGCCCGCTCCCTCCTTGACGACCGCCGCGCTTCCGTCAACCGACCCTCCCGTAAAGGAGAACGCCTGGGTATCATTGTTGAAGTGAATTTCCCGGGGCAGGAAGGTGGCGTCCAGTTCCACCGTGCCGTCCACGGCCGAGTCATCGAAGAGCACGCTGTCGTATTCAAAATAGGGTGCCGGACTCGAGTCGGAAAGCAGCGTCCAATTCACCGTGTTGTCGAGATCCCAGGTGGTTCCCGCCGACCCGCTCCACACCAGCGTGTCGAGGGCATCAATGCGCACGTAGATGAAGCCAAACATGTCGTCTTCAATGGTATAGGTCCCGTGCGGTGCTCTGCCGATCTGGAGGTCGGCAAGGTCGCCCACGGGCTGGCCCCAGTATTCGAAGAGGTCGAACATGTCGCCCACCAGCCATTCCTCCGTGGGTATAAGATCCACGCTGTGCGTGCCTTGGATCACGAGGCCGTCGGTTTCGGTCACCTCGAGCCTGTCGGACGGGCCGCTGATGCCCACCCGGAACTGCGAGCGCGAACCTTCTGCAAGAGCCAGTGTGGAGACGCCGGCGATGCCGGGGGAGATCATGGTCCCTGTGGCGATCGCACCCCCGTCCCCGACCGTCACGTCGCCGTCATACCCGCCGGCGAGCCGGAGAACTCCGCCACTGACATTGGTGGAACCGTCAAAAGAACGTCCCGCCGCCATCACGGTGGTGCCGGGGCCTGAGATTTCGAGCGTGCCCGAGCCGGCGAGGAAGTTCGAGAATGAGTAGACGCCGTCGCGGGCGATCTCGAGAGTGGCCCCCGGCGCAATCTCAACCGCACCCGCGCCAAGCGTTCCCTGGGAGCCGCCGTCGCCCACCCGCAGCACTCCGGCATCGACCTGAGTCGCGCCCGCGTAGGTGGCGTTGATGAGCAGCGTCACATCGGCGGCACCGGTTTTCTCCAAGGTGCCGGGGCCACCCCATCCGTCGCCGCTGATCTCGTAGGCAAGTGTGTCGTTGGCAAACTCAACCGATCCTGGATTGATCGGCGACCCGCTGATCTGAACCTCGCCCGACGCGGCGCTGTCGTCAAAAGTGACAAAATTTCCGTTAAGGAAAACCGTCGGCGTGTTGTCCGAGAGGCGCCAGTTGACGGTGCTGTCGAGGTCCCAGACCTTGTCCGTGTCCGCCGTCCAGAAAATCTCGTCGGTCGAAGGCGGCGACGAACTGAATGTCGCCGCGAACACCGCGTCGAACGCGACGTCCTGATTGCCCCAGCTTGCATTGATCAGGTTGCCGGAACCATAGGTGTGAGACGGATCGTTTGACACCCGCAATCGGCCGGACGTCCAGGTGATCTCGCCAATCGGCAGGTTGCCTTCGCTGTTGGCAAAGTAGAAATAATAGGTGGTGCCGGTATTGATAGGCAGAGAGGCGAAGGAGAAGGTCACATTTCGTTCCGCTCCGGCCTGACTCATGTCGTTTGTGTTGAGCGAATCCCCGATGTAGCTGGCAGTGCCCGGGGTTTGCGTGGTGTATACCTTCAGGCGCGCATTAGTCCAATCGCCGGGGGCGGTGGATCCAGCTCCCTGGGTGCCGGGATGGCGCAGCACGAGGTCGGTGAGATACACTGTGGCCGGCGTCGGCACCTCGTCCGGAGGAGTGTAGGCCGTCGACAGGGCGGTGTCGTCAAAGCGCACGGAGAACCCCCGGTAGGTGCCCCAGCCGCCGCCTGGCAGCGCCTCGCCATCCGGCGGGTTGTTCTGGTTGTAAATGGTGATCTCGCCATGCGTAGGGACGGCCAGAACGGCGAAAGCCGCAAGCAGAAGCACGGGCAGGAATCGCTTTCCATCCTTCAAAGGGGTGATGTGTGTTTTCATGGGCGGGTTGGTTTTTGGTCCAACGCATGATACCCGCTTCCATCCCCTCCGGACAAGGTGTTCCAGCTGGTTTTTAAAGAAAACCAGTTTACGAGTCGGCCCCTCACCGCAAACTGAAACGCCTCACCAAAATCATCGCGTGCCGCAAAGCCGGCGGCCGTGCGGCATGGCACCGCGAAAGCCCCCGGCACACCGCCCGACCATGCCGGGAGGCGAACCGCCCCGCCGCCGCCACGCGCGATGATCGCCGCAGGAAAAGACGTGCCTATTCGACCTCGATGGCGGTGGCGCTGACGACCTCCTCGAGTGTGGTCTCGCCAGCCAACACTTTTTCCCAGCCGTATTCACGCATGGCTCGGAACCCATCCTTGCGTGCCTGTGCCTCAAGGGCGGCGCTCCCGGCCTTGGTGGTGATCAGCTCCTGCAGCCCGCGCGTGACCGCGCAAAGTTCGTAGATGGCCAGACGCCCGCGGAAACCGGTATTGCGGCACAACTCGCAGCCACCGGGCTCATACACCGTAGGCTCACCCTCCACCACCAGGCCGGACTGGCGCGCTTTGATCACGTCGAGCTTGACCGGCTTGCGGCATGATTGACAGAGGCGGCGCACCAGGCGCTGGGCGATGAACGCACGCACCGAGGCGGCGAGAAGGAAAGGCTCGACGCCCATGTCAGTGAGGCGGGTGATGCCGCCGATTGAGTCGTTGGTATGCAACGTGCTGAATACGAGGTGGCCGGTAAGGGATGCGCGGATGGCGATCTCAGCGGTTTCCAGGTCGCGGATCTCACCGACCATAACCACGTTGGGGTCGCCGCGGAGGATGCTGCGCAGTCCGGTAGCAAAAGTCAGCTTGATCTCCGGACGCACGGCAATCTGCATCACGCCATCGAGTTTGTTTTCCACCGGATCCTCGATCGTCACAATGCGGCGGTGTGGCGTGTTCAACTCGGTGAGAAAAGTATACAGGGAGGTGGATTTTCCGGAACCGGTCGGCCCCGTGATCAGCACGATGCCATTGCTGACCTTGAGCAGACGTCGCACCTGGCTCTCGATGTCGTCGTTGAGCATCAGGCGCGAAATGGTGAATTTCTCCTGGTTGAGCAGACGCAGGCTGACGCTCTCGCCCTCGACGGTGGGGATGGTGGCGACACGCACGTCGATGTTCTGGCCAGAGAGCTGGAGATTGATGCGTCCGTCCTGAGGCAGGCGACGCTCGGCGATGTCAAGCCGCGCCATAATCTTAAGGCGGGCGATCACCGCGGATTGCAGCGACTTGATGCGCTCGGGCACGGCCACCTCGACCAGCGAGCCATCGATGCGGTAGCGAATGCGGAGATTGTCTTGCAGCGGTTCGAAATGGATGTCGGTGGCGCGCTGGTCCAGCGCTTCGCGGATGATCTGGTTGACGAACTTCACCACCGACGCATCCTCATCGTCGTCGTCAAGGATGCGCGCCTCATCCTTGGAATCGAGCATCTCCTCATCCATCCGCCGCCCGGCGAGAATCTCCTCGAACGTGTCCGCCCCCACACCGTAAACCTCCTGCAGCGCCGCCAACACGCGACGGCGCGGCGCGACCACGTACTCCACCACACCGGGAAATGCCCGGGCCACCGCCTGCCGCGCGATCAGGTTGAGGGGGTCGTAGACGGCCGCCTGCATGTGCGTGCCCTCCTCGTTCACCCGTAGGCCGAGCACCCGGTGGCCGAGGGCCACGCGCGCTGGCAGCGCCTTGCGCACCAATTCGCGTTCTTCGGTGCCAGGCATTTCGAGCACCGGTAGATCGAGAATAGCACCGAGAGCATTGGCCACGCGAACTTCGTCAAGCTCGGGATTTTCAAGCAAGGTGTCGACCACGGCTTCGGTTCCCGATTCAAGCACGGGGCGGAGTAATTCGCGCATTTCCTCGTCGATGCGCTCCATGGGTGATGGGGCGATGGGGGCAGCTGTCTCGGGCATGGGAATAGTTTTAACCCGGGGGAGGCGCTCTGGCATCCGCTTTTCGTCGGTTTTTTCGAAAACCGGCTAAATCGAAAATTCCTCGCGAGGAGAGGAAAGACGTTGACAGCGCCACGCGATCGCCTAAATTCCGCTCCCTCTTATCGGAGCGGGGCGGCAGAGCGCCGTCAATTTCCTTCCTTCCGCACACCTTCCCATGAAGACATTTTCCGCCAAAGCGCAGGATATCGAACGCAAGTGGCACGTGATCGACGCCAAAGATCGCGTGCTTGGCGATGTGGCCGTGGCCGCCGCCCGGCTCCTCCGGGGCAAGCACAGGCCGCAGTTCACACCGCACATCGACAGCGGGGATTTCGTGGTGGTGATCAACGCGGCCGACGTCCGCCTCGGCGGGCGCAAGGAAGAAGCCAAGCAGTATGTCTCGCATTCGGGCTACGTCGGCGGAAAGAAGGTCGAAACCGTGGCACAGGTGCGCGCCCGCCGTCCCGAACTGATCGTCGAACGCGCCGTGCGCGGCATGATCCCCCACAACCGTCTCGGCCGCCAGATCTTCAAAAAGCTCAAGATTTACAACGGCCCCGAACACCCCCACGAAGCACAGAACCCGGTTCCCTTCGAGCTGTAATCCCAGCCTGGCCACCTTTCATTCGGAACAATCCATACCCAACGATTCATGAGCATTGCAGCCACATTCGCCACCGGACGCCGCAAGACTGCCGTCGCCCGCGTCATCCTCAAGCCGGGCAGCGGCGAGGTCGTCGTCAACGACCGCCCGTTCGATGAATATTTTCCCACGCTCCAAATGCAGAACGGGGTGATCGAGCCCCTCGAACTCTGCGAGATGACGAAGAAATTCGACATCACCATCACCACCCACGGCGGCGGTCCGATGGGTCAGGTGGGTGCCGCCCGCCTCGGTGTGGCCCGCGCCCTGTGCGAAATCGACGCCGAACTCCGGCCCAAGCTCAAAGCCGCCGGAATGCTCACCCGCGACCCGCGGATGAAAGAGCGCAAGAAAGCCGGTCGCCCCGGTGCCCGCAAGCGCTTCCAGTTCTCCAAGCGCTGATTTTGTCCGTTTCCCCTTGACTTGGCGCGCGGAAGGGATAGCAATCCTTGTCGTGCTGGTGGATCTTCACGCAGCAGGTGGCTGCGGTCGCCAGCATGGCAGATGCGAACCCATTCCCACAATCCAACAGCCATGCGCCCTGTCACCCTTTTTACCGGCCAGTGGGCCGACCTGCCCTGCCAAACCCTGCTCGAAAAAACCGCCTCGTTCGGATACGACGGCGTGGAACTCGCCTGCTGGGGCGACCATTTTGAAGTGGACCGCGCCTTGGCAGAGGGCGACTACTGCGAGAAAAAGCGCGCGCAACTCGAAGGTGCCGACCTGGTTTGCCACGCGATCTCAAACCACCTCGTCGGCCAAGCCGTGTGCGATCTCATCGACGAGCGCCACAAAAGCATCCTTCCGCCCACCGTATGGGGCGATGGCGATCCCGAGGGTGTCCGGCAACGCGCCGCCCAAGCGATGATCGACACCGGCAAGGCGGCCGCCAAATTCGGGGTGAAAGTCGTCAATGGATTCACCGGCTCCTCAATCTGGCCGCTGCTCTACTCCTTCCCGCCCGTGACCTCCGAAACCATCGCCGGCGGATTCGCCGACTTTGCCCGCCGCTGGACACCAATCCTCGATGCCTACCAGGAACTTGGCATCCGCTTCGCCCTTGAAGTGCACCCGACGGAAATCGCCTTCGACATCGTCACCGCCGAGCGGGCCCTCGAAGCGGTGGGCCACCACCCCGCTTTCGGATTCAATTACGATCCCTCCCACCTCGGCTACCAGGGTGTGGATTATGTCGCCTTCCTGCGCCGCTTCCCCGACAGGATCTACCACGTCCACCTCAAAGATGTGTTCTTCTCCTCCACTCCCACCGAAGCCGGCGTCTTCGGCGGGCACACCGATTTCGGCGATTGGCGCCGCTTCTGGAACTTCCGCTCCCTCGGCCGCGGATCCATCGATTTCGAGGAAATCATCCGCACCCTCAACGACCTCCGCTACGACGGCCCACTCTCCGTCGAATGGGAAGACGCCGGCATGGACCGCGAACACGGTGCCGCCGAAGCCTGCGACTTCGTCCGCAGCCTCGACTTCCCACCCTCCGCCATCGCCTTCGACGCCGCCTTCGCCAAAGACTGAGGCGGTGTTGTAGGCCCGCGCCAAATTCCAGCATGTGCGGGACGGGATCTCGGGTCCCGAAAAGCACTCCATGCCCAATGAATCAGTGTTGAGCATCTTCGCGTGCCTACAGGCGCTGGTTTCGATTTCACCTCGATTTCACACCCGCTTCATCATGATTTCACAATGACCTGCCACAATGGCGGTGTCATGAATGAACGATACATCCTATTGACGGTCCTGGCGGTGGCGGCGGTGCTGCCGGGTCAGGGGAATGCGAACGATGGCCGGGTGACGCTGCCCTACTTGGAATCCTTTTCCGCCGTCGTACGGCGGGCAAAGTTCGGGCCTGCGGATGCACGCGGCGGCTCGATTCTGGCAGCCTTGGCAGACATTCCGGTGCGGGATTCGGATGAAGAGGCAGCACGATTTTGGTCGGAGATTTTGATATCCTGATCGCCGCCACGGCAATCGAAAGCAAGCGCACTTTGGTTACGGGGAACACCCGGCGTTTCGAACGGATCGGAGGGTTGCAGGTCGAAGGGTATCAAGGCTAAATGGCCCCTTACAATCCATCCGCATCACCCGCGCGCGTGTCACCGGATTCGCGCTCACAGGAGCCGCCCTCGCCCTCATGCTTGGTCTGGTATTCTCGCACTGGATCACCGCGCCGCTGCGCAAGCTCACCCGTCACGCGGAAGCTGTTGCCGCCGGACGCCGCCCGCAGCCGCCACAACTCCCCGGGCGACATTTCCGCCGCCTGGGCGAAACCATCGAGGAGATGCGTGACGCGCTGGAAGGCCGCAAACAATTCGAGTCCTACGTGCAAAACCTCAGCCACGAAATGATGAGTCCGGTCGCCGCCATTCGGGGCGCGTCCGAATTGCTCGCTGCGGAAAACCTGCCCGCCGAACGCCGCACCCGATTGCTGGAAAACATCCAAACCGAAAGCGCGCGCCTGCACCAGCTTGGCGACCAAATGCTCGCACTGGCCAGCCTGGAATCCCGCAAACATCCTACCGAACAACGCCCGATTCATCTGCACGCCCTGCTCGCAAACATCGCCGCCGACCACCAGAGCGCGGCTTCCGCTGCCGGAATCACGCTCACCCTCGAATCCGCCGACGCGCCCGAGATCATCGGCGACGCCGGGCTCCTCAAAATGGCCATCTCCAACCTGGTGGGCAACGCGGTGGACTTTTCACCAAACGGCGGCCACGTCCTCATCCGCACCCGCCGCGATGGCACGTATGCCGTGATCGAAATCGACGACGAAGGCCCGGGCATACCCGAATTCGCGCGCGAGCGCGCATTCGAGCGATTCTTTTCCCTGCCTCGCCCTCGCTCAGGGCGCAAAAGCTCAGGCCTGGGCCTCTGCCTCGCCCGCGAAACCGCCGGTCTGCACCACGGTGAGGTATCTCTCGAAAATCGCCCCGAAGGCGGAGCACGAGCCGCCATACGACTGCCCACGGCCTGTAAACGCCGCGCTCCCGTCGCCAAGCGATGAAAATAGAGAACCCCGCTCGAGATACACCCACCATCTTGTATTGGGTGCCGTTCCCGGGCCGCTGGCTTGGGCCGGTATGGAGCGGGCTCCTTGGGGACCAAGAAGCAGAATCACGCAACCCGGCTCGTTGCGCGCATCCACATCATGATCCCGAAGAGATCCGAAAAAGCACTGCATCCCCAAAAATAATGCCTCAGGCCCCCGCCCGGCGGCGGATACCCACCAGGGCAAAGATGCCCAGCGCCGCAAGCGCCACGGACGATGGTTCCGGAATCGCGGTAATCACGACACCGGCAAGTGTGCCTCGTGAACTGCCTTCCCGAGTCGGCATCGTAAGGGTGATTGCATCCTGGGTAAACACGCTCGCAAATATGGCGTCTCCACGTGTGCCGCCGGTCTGGTTGCCTCCTTCGTCCACACTTGTGCCATCCCACTGCCCGTTGCCCTGCACGGTGGGCAC
>SLCJ01000200.1 GCA_007125835.1 Verrucomicrobiales bacterium
CGCCACGAGGTGGGACAAGACGTGGGGGATTTCCCGGCCGGGGTCGAGGGAATGATTTTGAGAGGTTTTTGCGAGGGATTTCTTGGGGGTAATTTCAAGGAAATTACGGCAGGCAGCGTTTCGGTGGCTACAGTCGTTCTTCACTCACCTTCTGTAATCTTGCGATAAACGTAGTCCGCCTCACTTTGGAGGAGCGTGCCAAATGGATCATTCATTCCAAGACCTTTCGATCTCTCGTACTCTGCAATAAAATGAGCACGCATTACTTCAATTCGTTGATCTAGCTTGGCTTTGCAATGCTCACAAGACTCATCATCTATTATGCTCCGGGCCACTTTCACTCCTCCTAGCTGCGAAAATAATACAATATTAGTTTCACGTATATCCATAATTACCTGATCACGAACAGGCTCAAAAATGCCAGGAAATGAAAGAAGGGATGCACTGATTAATCCTGCACCATAGCTGGTTATTATTAAAAACACAAAAATAGTTTTTTTCATACGCATTCAGTCAGTTCTGGCAATGCTCTTTATGAGTTGCCTCCAAAGCTATGCACTCTTCGCGGCACCTCTCGCGAAAACCCACTTGCTGCCAACAAAGAGCTATAGCACGATTTAAATTATGGCAATAGATGAAAGGAATCGCTACAATCATCGCATCTGTACCAACCTTAGCCCCTGAGGCTAGTTGCCTGGCAAGTGCAGGCGCACCTTCAACCCCTGACGATATCGCATCATACAGATCCTTTGTGATTTTCCCCGCACTAAGAGCCCTTTTCCCCCATTCCTTGGAAGCTTCAAATGCTCCGCTGATATTTTCACGCCATGACTCACTTTCGCTTGTGTCAATACGCACGCACTGCCCGCGCAAGCAGCAATAACCCTCTTCGCATGATCCTGAACTTACCCCCTCAAACTCTGACTGGTAGTCTGGAGGCATTGGCCTAATGCCGGGAAATTGCGGTTGCCCCGGCGAAATTCCCGGAGGCCTCGGATTTGGGTCGGCAGGTGTTGGTCTAAATAAATCAAAAAAGTTTTGGTACCAAGGTGGCGATGCATCTTGTCCGGTCATCCCCAACAAATCCCATCTCCCAACCCCATCATTCCCCACAAAGGCGTAAAGGTTAATCCCGCCCCTTTCCTCAATCGGGTCGCGGTTGAGCCATCTGCCTGTGAGGGGTTCGTAGTATCTGAAGCCGTATTCTTTGCCTTGGGATTTGACGAAGGGGTGGCAGCGGTGGCTGTTGGGGGCGGTGGGGTTGATCCAGTCGTCGTAGGGATAGAGGGTGGCGGTTTGGGTGGTTGGGGCGAGCGGCAGGATGCCGGGGATGCTGGGGGATTTGTGTGTGTGGAGGTGGGTGTCGTAGTCGTGGACGGCAGGCACGGTCGGCGCAAGGGGCAGAGGATACGGGGATTTTCGGGTGGGGTCGTAGGCGTAGGTGCTGGTGGTTTCGAGGTCGACGAGGGTTGCTATGGAGGTCAAGCTGACACCGATGGTGCAGGAGTCGTAGTTGCAAGCGGGCTGGTAGTGGGGAGTGCGGGCGGCGATTCTCGGGGTGGTGATTTGGTCGAGGACATCGTAGACCCGGCCCCATCCGCGATCGGTTGGCGGGTGGACGTTGCCGGAGGTGAGGAGGGTTTTGCGCTGGCCGATTTGGCTCATGGGGTCATTGTATTCGGTAATCGGTTCTTTTGGCAAGTCAAAAGTTGGATCATTTTTCGTTAATCATTCGGGAAGAGTGTTTTGTATTGAGCGGGGGGATTAAAATGGGTTCATGCCATCAGGACGGGAAAAGTCCGGCAGTCGCAGACAGCCGCTACAGAGGATGCACTGCGGCAGAGGCCGCAAGTCGGTGGCGCAAGCCATGAGCGCTTACGCAGCATTTGGCGCCTGTCGAATCCCCTGTAACTGGAAATGGCTAACATCAACGACATCTGCGCTTGCCAGCGTCCTTTCAGGACGCATCTGCAACGGTGATTTTTCCCGGAGTTGAAACTCCGGGCTTTGTGCCTTGGCCCTTTCAGGGCCGGGGTAGAGGTTCAGCCTCCCCGGCGCATCCCGGCGCATCCCGGCGCATCCCGGCGCATCCCGGTGCATCCCGGCGCATCCCGGTGCATCCCGGTGCATCCCGGTGCATCCCGGCGTATCCCGGGGCAGGTCCGCTAACGGGGGTCCAGGCCCGGGATTTGGGACAGCCTCCCGCTGGGATTCGTTCTACTTCGGCACGATCGCCACTGCGTTGCGCACTCGCCGGAGGGGTGGGGAGCTGGCGCGGCGGCCGTGATTTCCGGCAGCGACGAACCATCCGCAGGAATTTCCTCCATCGAGATTGAGGGCGCGCACCACGGGCACATCCGGCACCGCCCCCTCCCTGGCCAGCGCTTCACCGAGAGCGGCGAGTGTCACGGACGGGGTTTGGATCAGCATCCAGCGATGCCGCATGTCGTGCACCACCAGCGACCGCGGACGAGACTGCGTTGGTTCAAGACCCGCAACTGGATTGCCGCCATCGACGAGAAATGGCCCCGACTGAATCAACTGAGTGGGCTCGAGCGCGCCGCGGCGGGCGCGGAATTCGGCCACCCGAAGCAGAAGCAGCACACGCGGCGTGCGGATCCACACCCCGGAGGTGAGTGCCGACGAGCGCAGCGCGCCTGTCGCCCGCCCATCGGTGACCATCAAACCCAGCGGCTCGGCCTCTGGAGTGAAGAACCCGCCATTGATCCCGGCCACCGCCCCGGCTTCCTCCATCGCTGCGGCAAACCCAGCATATTTTCCGGGCTCGGGCATCAGGTCCAGGACACGAATGCTGTGGTAGGCGTCGTGGAAAAAGAATCCCTTCGCGCCCAAGGCCCGGCCATCGGTCAGTCGAAGCGTAAAATCCTTCGCCCGAGGTTTCTCACCGCCCGGGATTGCAGCGCCGGTCAGCAGCCCGGCGAAAGCGAACAGCCCGGCGGTGAGAAATCGGCGGCGGCTTGATGAAAGGTCGGGGGCGGGAACCATCTCTCAACGGTCCACCCGCGCCGAGCCGCCGCCAACCAGTTTTTCCACCTCGGCGAGCGAGGCCATGGTGGTGTCTCCCGGGGTGGTCATGGCCAACGCACCATGAGCCGCGCCGTAGTCGACCGCCACAGCCGCATCGTTGAATTTCATGAATCCGTAGATCAGTCCGGAGGCAAACGAATCGCCACCGCCGACACGGTCGTAGATTTCCAGCTTCGGGTAGGCCTTGGACTGGTGAAACTGCCCCTCGTGCCAGGCTATGGCAGACCAATCGTTGACGGTGGCCGAATGCACGTCGCGGAGCGTCGTGGCCACCGCCTTGAAATTCGGATACTCTGCCACCGCCCGCTCGATCATCCGCTGGAAATTCGCGGGGTCGATTCCGGTCACGTGTTCAGTCACCCCTTCAACCTCGAAGCCGAGGCTGGCGGTGAAATCCTCTTCGTTGCCGATCATCACATCGACATGGCGCGCAATCTCGCGGTTGACCTCGCGCGCCTTGTCCAGGCCGCCGATCGATTTCCACAGCGACGGGCGGTAGTTGAGATCATAACTTACGATTGTTCCGTTTTTGCGGGCGGCGCGGCAGGCTTCCAGCGTGAGTTCGGCGGCGGACTCGGAGAGCGCGGCAAAAATCCCCCCGGTATGGAACCAGCGCACCCCCTGACGGCCGAAAAGGTCTTCCCAATCGACATCGCCGGGCTTCATCTGTGAGGCGGCGGTTAGGCCACGGTCGGGCGTACCCTTGGCTCCGCGAACGCCGAATCCGCGCTCGGTGAAATTCAAGCCGTTGCGGGTCTCGCGGCCGATGCCGTCGAACGCGCGCCATTGGATGAAGCGCGTATCGACACCACCTTGGAGGATGAAATCTTCGAGCAGGCGGCCGACATCGTTGTCGGCGAAAGCGGTAACCACTGCCGTGCGAAGTCCGAAGCAGCGGCGCAGCCCGCGGGCCACATTGTATTCGCCACCCCCCTCCCACACCGTGAACTGGCGGGCCGTGCGCACCCTCCCGTCCCCGGGATCGAGGCGCAGCATGATTTCCCCTAACGATACCTGATCAAAGGCACAATTCTCCGACGTCTTGATTTCCAGCATGGCTTTCTATGTCTCTTTATTTTATTGTTTCCCGGCTAAAATGGAACGTGAGAGCGCTTGAAAAACCCCTCTGGATCAAGAGGGGTTGGCGTGCTCTTCCCGGACCGTTTCCTCCATCGCAGAGCACGGAAATCCGAAGCCCCGGCGACTGTTTTCAAGATAGCGAAACCCGGCGAATTGCAAGGGCAACAGGCCAGTTTCCACCCCGAAAAGCTACATTTCCGCAATAAACCGCTCGCCGCCACCGTTTAATGCCCCATGAACCGCCTCATTCCCCAACAAGCCACCCCCTCTTCTGATCACTTTTCCCCCAACAATCCCGCCACGGGACAAATCACCGGTAAAATGGGACGCCGCGCCCTGTTGCGTGGCGCGGCTGCCGCCGGTATAGCCGGCCTGGGCGGCGGTGCCGGCCTGACCCGGGCCGCAGCCGGCGAGTCGGCGAATGGCGAGGCCCATTCGTTGGTGCGCACACCGCCCGTATACATGGGGCCACGACCCGATGGCTTTGATCTGGTATGGGGCGTCACACGCCACGCACGCGGCTGGGCGGAGCTACGCCCAGCCGGCGGCGGCGAGCCTGTCCGCTTCGATCACGATGGCGACGGCTATGTGCCCCAGAGCCGCCGCTATCTTCACGTCCCCGTGCATGGCCTCCCCGCCCGCGCACGTGGCGAATTCCGGGTGATCACCGAGAGCATGGAAGGCGAATCCGAGCGCGTCGAGAGCGACTGGCGCCCGTTCCGCCTTCCCGATGCCAGCGCCACCTCGGCTCGATTCGCGGTGTGGAATGACACCCACGAGCGAGACGCCACACTGGCCAGGCTGGATGAAATTACGCCGCGCGATATCGACGGTCTGATCTGGAATGGCGACATCACCAACGACTGGCACCAGGACGACTGGTTTGCCTCGATCCTGCTCAACCCGGGAAACACCGATTTCACCAACCAACGCCCGCTGTGCTTCATCCATGGCAACCACGATGTGCGCGGAAAATACGCATTCCTGCTCCCCCGCCACACGCCGATGCCCGGGGGGCGGACCTTCTTTGCCGCTCGCTTCGGACCGGTGGCCTGCCTGTTTCTGAATACGGGCGAGGACAAAGACGACGATCACC
>SLCJ01000018.1 GCA_007125835.1 Verrucomicrobiales bacterium
CAACCAGCAGCGTCACCTCGAAAATCGTCTGTACGGAATCGGGAATCATTTTGACCAGGAGGATTCGTGTTCAGGCTCGCCCAGGGCGCTGCGAAGCAGCATGACAAGTTCAGCCACCGCCTGCTCCTTGTTTTGAAGGTACAAACCGTGGACAATGAGAATCGGGCCGCCATCCTTGAGGTCGACAGCCAGTGTGCCGGGCGTCATGGAAATCAAACAGGCGGCCGCCCAGCGCTCGGTCGCATTGTAGCCGTCGAGGTCAAGCTCGACAAATCCGGGATGGAATCCGGGCCGGGGCCGCAGCACGTCGAAGGCGATACGCAGATTCGAAAGCGTGAGCATCCACGCATAGATCGGGAAAAACCGTATTGGTCCAACCAGACGGCGCTTGATAAATCTCCAGGTTCTCATGGCATCGTCGGGGTCTGCAAAATCTGCTCCGCCGCTGTACGGAATATCTCAAAAAACGGCTCGGGATAAAGGCCCAACACCACCGTACCAGCCGCCAACACCACCATCGGCACGACATGGGCGGGCCCGACCGGGCGTTTCTCAATAGCCTCACCCTCCGGCGGCTCCTTCCAAAAAGCCTCAGCCCATATCTTCGTCATGGAAAACAAGGTGATCATGCCGGTAGCCAACAGCACGAAGGCCCCGAACCCATGACCGAGCACGAGCGTCTCCCGGATCAGTGCAAACTTGCCCCAAAACCCGGAAAGCGGTGGAATCCCGGCCAGGCCCAGCGCCGAAATCAGGAACAACACCGAAAGCCAGGGCGCCGTGCGATAGAGACCACCAGTGTGCTTGAGGTTTTCTCCGCCGCCAATGCGATCAATCACCGAAGCGGCGAAAAACAAATTAGTCTTGGCGAAAATGTTGAAAATGACAAAGAAGATGCCCGCGGCCAGCGCCTCCACCGTACCGAGGGACAGCGCAAAAGTCATATAACCAATCTGGCTGATGATGTGGAACGAGAGGATCCGCCGGGTGTGAACCTGACAGGCCGCACCAACGCCGCCGATCACCATCGTCAGCAACGACACCCAGAAAAGCAACGGCATCAGAAAATCCGCCTCTGAGGCGAAGGCCGTGCCCATCACCCGGAAAAGCGAATACACACCCACCTTGGTCAGCAACCCGGCAAAAACCGCCGACACCGTGTGGCTCGGCGTGTGATAGGACGACGGCAGCCACGCATACAGCGGAAACAAGCCCGCCTTCACACCAAAGGCGAGCATCAGAAGCACCGCCGCCGCCCGCACACCAGCTCCTCCCTCGCCACCCCCGGCGGCAATGCGCTGTGCGATGTCTTCAAAATTCAAGGTGCCCAGCGAGCCATACACCACGCCAATGCCGACCAGGAAAACCAGCGACGCGGCGATGTTCAGGGTCACGTATTTCACCGCCCCCTCGATGGCCTTGCGTCCGCCGCCGAGGGCCAGCAACACGAAAGAGGCAAGCAGCATCACCTCGAACCACACATACAAATTGAACAAATCGGCGGTGAGAAATGCCCCCGTCACGCCGAAAATCAGGAAGAAGAAAAGGGAGTGGAACCCTCGCCTCTCCTGGCCGTGGGGCACCTCGGCGAAACTGTGCACCGCTCCACAAAAGGCAATCAACCCCGTCACCGCCACCATCACCGCCGACAACATGTCCGCCTGGAAACGAATCCCCACCGGCGCATCCCAACCGCCGAAATCAACAAACAACGGACCGCCGCCACGCACAGCCAGCAGCAACCAGACCCCGGTCGCCATCACCAGCGCCGAAAACACCACCGTCGCCGCACGCTGTGCGCGGGAATGGCCCGTCAGCAGGATCTGCGTGACCGCCGCAATCAGCGGCAGCACCACAGCCAGGATCAGGGGGCTCGTGCTCATCGTATTCATCGGTCGGTGGATTCCAGGGCGTCGAGGTCGTCGGTGTTGAGTTTATGATACGCGCGTTTGAGCAAGATCAGCGCGAAGGCAAACACGCCGAAGCCGATCACGATCGCCGTCAGCACCAGAGCCTGCGGCAGCGGGTCGGGATGCCCGGCCTCAAGCGTGGTCTCGCCATACGGTACGATGCCGGACGTGCCGTCGCCCAGTCCGGCCAGCGTCAGGATCGCCAGATTCGCCGCCTGGCTCAGGAAAAGGATGCCGATCAACAGGCGCGTGAAACTGCGGCGGAGCAGCATGTAGGCCCCGCAGGCGAAAAGGAATCCCGTGACAAGCGATAGAAAAATCTCCATTACGACCTCCTCCCCAGGGATTTACTCACATCAATCTCAGAACTTTGTAACACCCGCGCCAGCACAAGCTGCGTCACGCCAACCACCACAAGGAACACACCCACATCGAAAATGAATGTCGATCCGAATTTCACTTTCCCCGCCAGCGGCAGCCAGACCTCGCCAAACCACTGCCCCTGCATGAAGGGCGCGCGCGCCAGCAACGAGGGCACCATACTCAGCACAGCGGCCGCCAGCCCGCCGCCGATCAGCAACGGCGACCACCAGGTGGGACGCCTAACGGATTCTCCTCTGGTAAGCCGCCAGAGCACCAGACCCGCAGCCCCCAGCAATCCACCAATGAAACCACCACCCGGCTCGTTGTGCCCGCGGAGCAGGATCACCACCGAAATGAAAATCAACAGCGGCACGATCCAGCTGACTGCGGCACGGTAAATCGGCGTGGCCACCGCCACATCAGCCTGCCGGTTGTGAGTGCCGAATCCAAGCAGCAATCCCGCCACCCCGAGCGCGGCGATCGCAAGCACACAAATCTCACCCAGCGTGTCCATAGCCCGGAAATCGACCAGGATGACATTGACGATATTCCGCCCGTAGGCATCGGGCACACTCATCCGCACCATTTCATCCGACACCGGAGGCGGTTGCTTGGTACCCAATGCCGCCAGCATTGCCAGCGTCACCGCCGCACCGGCGGCGGCGGCTACCGCGAAATCTACGCGTCGGCGCCTTTTCGAGGAATGATTGCGGATCAAAGGCATGCGGCGCAGCACAAAGGCAAACAAACCCAGCGTGAGTGCCTCAACCAGCACCTGCGTGAGCGCCAGGTCAGGCGCGCCGAAAAGCGCATACAACATCGCCACACCAAATCCAACCACCCCAAAGGCAAGCATCGCCGAAAGCCGCCCGTTGGATCGCACCGCCGCCACCGCCGCCGCCATGATCAGGATCCCCACTCCCACAGGCACCATGCGCAACGGACCCGCCTCCATTTCACCCAGCCCACCACCACTGAAGACAGCCACAAAAAGCAAGGCAGCCAGCGACAACAACATCATCACGATATAGCCGCGCAAGTTGCCGTGCTGGATCGCCAGCGTCACCTTCTCCGAACGCGCAAGCACCCGCTGCAAACCCGCGTCGAAAATCTCGTTCGCGCGCGCCGGGAACCGCTCAAGCAGTATCACGATCAACGGACGGATCCGCTCGCGTTTCGCATACAGCGCCCAGCCCACCGCCACCGTAACCATGCTCAGGGCGAGCACCATGTTGAACCCGTGCCATAGCTTGAGCTTGACCTCGACCGGTTCACCCACCACATCGCTCACCGCCGCAGCCAGCAGGTTGCGCCCGAGCAGGTCGGGAAACAGGCCGGCCAGCGTGCCGGCCAAGGCCAGCAACATCGGCCCCGCCAGCAAACTCAACTGCCGCGCCTTCGGATTGATCTTCGGCACCTCGCCGCGCCGCCGGAAAGGTGCCACGCCCACCTTGAACGCCACCGCCACATTGACAGCGCTCGCCGCAAAGCCGGCAAATGTAATCAACATCGCATAAGAACTCGCCGACACCTGCGCCTCGTAAAGCAACTCCTTGCCGATAAAGCCAATGAACGGCGGCAAACCCGACATCGAGAAAGCCGCCAGCACGGCAGCCACCGCCAGCAACGGCAGCGGTGCCCCCAGCCCACTGAGTCGGGTGATATCGCGCGTTCCGGTCGCCTTGTCCACCACGCCCGCAGCCATGAATAAAGCGGCCTTATATAAGGCATGCACCACCAGAAAAACCATCGCCGCCTCCACCGCAAGGGTCGTGCCCAAGCCAAGGAGAAGCACCAAAGTACCCAGCGCGCTCATCGTCGAATAGGCCAGCAAGCGTTTCAGGTCCGTCTGCGCCAGCGCCAACAGTGAACCGAGAAGCATCGTCAGCGAGCCGAAAATCATCAGGGTGGTGCGCCACTCCTCGGTCTGACCAAAGACCGGATACAACTTGGCCAGCAGGAACACCCCGGCCTTGACCATTGTCGCAGAATGCAGGTAGGCACTCACCGGAGTGGGAGCCGCCATCGCCCCAGGCAACCAGAAATGGAACGGAAACTGCGCCGACTTGGTAAACGTGCCAAGCAGTACCAGAACCAAAATCGGCAGAAACTTCGCGTGTTCTACAATCGCCCCACCCTGCGCCTGCAATTCGGAAAAACGATACGTCCCCGACGCCTCGCCCAACAGTATCAGGCCTGCCAGCAATGCCAGTCCGCCGGCACCCGTGACCACCAGAGCCCTCAGCGCCGCCTTGCGCGCCTCGATCTGCGCGTGCCCCAAACCGATCAGCAGGTAGCTCGCCACGCTCGTCAGCTCCCAGAACACGAAAAACACGATGAAGTGGTCGGAGCAGGCCACCCCGAGCATCGCCAGCATGAACAAATGGATGAAACAGAAGAAAGGAGCCGCCTGCGGCGAGCCCTTTAAATAACAACCACCATAAATTAGAATTAAGGCGCCGATCCCAGTCACCAGCAGCGACAGCAACAGCCCCGGCCCGTCAAGCAGGAAATCAATACCCACCCCCATCGCCGGCACCCAATCCGCACTCCACGAAGCAAAAACCCCCTGCCCCGCCTCAGGCACCTGCCCGAGCAGCCAGAAAAACATCCCCGCCGGCACGGCCGCAGAAAACCAGCCCGCAAGATCCGCACGCCGCCTCGCCAGCAGCGGCCAAAAGGCCGCGCCGAACACCAGGGCTATCATGCCCGCGACATACATTTCCATCGGGGGTTGGTCCATGCGCCGCCCTCTATACGACGAAATGGAAAATTTTCACCCAAAATCGAAGCCATCCGCCCAATTTTTCGTCATTCAGCCTTCGATCCCTCCCTGTTTTCAGGCTTCTTCTCCGTGAAAATCCTCCGACCGGCTCGATCCCAGCGGGGAAAACCCGTGTCCTCACCCCCTCCTCCATCGGCAAAACACACCCACAATTCGG
>SLCJ01000001.1 GCA_007125835.1 Verrucomicrobiales bacterium
CCGCCGGTCCACCACCCGTGAACACACGTGATACAGCCCGGATCGACCGGCTTGGGCAAGGGCTCTGGGCTTGCGCATGCCTGCACCATAACCCACCCGCACACTCTCTCAACATAAAAATTGGGGTTGGACCCAGTTGTGATTTTGTTTGGACAGGTGGGCTGGGGCGCTTTAGGCTTGGGGTTTATCATGGGGGCGATCCTTGAGATGTTTCAGACGCAGTGGCGGTCTGCCGTGGAGATTTTGATCCTGGCAGTTCTGCTGTATCAACTTTTCATCAGTTTCAAGGCCACGCGTGCGGCGCGGATTGCGCTGGGGATTCTGATTTTGATCGGCGGGTTGTTCCTTCTGTCGAGTTTGCTGAAGCTGGAGGTGATCGGTTTCATTCTCCGCGGCCTGCTTTACGTGGTGGGCACGGGCATCGTGGTTTTGTTCCAGCCGGAGTTGCGGCGATTGCTGGAGAAGCTGTCAACTCGTTTTTTTATATTCAGCGAGAAGAAGAGTGGCTTTCTGGATGCCTTTCAGGACACGGTGCAATCGCTTTCGAACAAGCGTTACGGGGCACTTTTCGCCTTCGAGCGTGGGATCGACCTATCGCAGTTGGTGGAGAGCGGGGTGGAGATCAATGCGGATTTTTCGAAGGAGTTGATGCAGACGATTTTCCATCCGCGCACTTCGCTTCACGATGGCGGGGTAATTCTGAAGGGGGAGACGGTTGTGCGGGCGGCGTGTGTGTTTCCGATCAGCCAGCGGCAGATGCTGGATCGCAGCATCGGCCTGCGACATCGTGCGGCGCTTGGAATTACGGAGGAGTCGGACGCGATCGCGGTGGTGGTGTCGGAGGAAACGGGTTTGGTTTCGCTTTGCCGCAACGGCACGCTCGAGGGGCATGTGAAGCCGTCGGAACTCGGGGCGAGACTGGAGAGGATGATGAGCGGCCGCGGCAACGATTCCCTAAAAACAAAGGAACTTCCCGATGATGAACCTCAAGAAGATTCTGCTCCGTAACTGGCAGGCGAAGATTGTCTGCCTGATCCTGGCCGCCGCCATTTGGTATGTGCTGCGGTATTACGTGATTCCAGTCAGCGGCGAGTTCCGTTCCCTGCCGACCCGTTCGCAAATGCAGGGTAACTGAGCCGGCCGGCGAAGTGTTTACCGGGAATCTGTTTCAGATGCTTGCCGACGGCGTGTCCCCAACGTAGAGTTTGGCATGGAAAAAGCCCTCGATTTGCCACAAGCCAATTCTGTTCCCGACGCCCACGGGCATTTTGGGCCGTTTGGAGGCATGTTTGTGCCCGAAACGCTGATGGCGGCATTGCGCGAATTGGACGAGGCGTATGCGTTGGCGCGCGGCGACGACGCATTTCAGGAGGAGTTGGATTTTCTGCTTCGCGAGTATTGCGGGCGTCCCACGCCCTTGTATTTCGCCGAACGCTGGACGGAGGAGCTGGGTGGCGCTCGCATCTATCTCAAGCGCGAGGACCTGCTGCATACCGGCGCGCACAAGATCAACAATGCGTTGGGGCAGATTCTGTTGGCGCGGCGGCTGGGGAAAAAGAGGATTATCGCCGAAACGGGAGCTGGCCAGCATGGTGTGGCCACGGCGACTGTGTGCGCCCGCTTCGGCATGGATTGTGTGATTTACATGGGCCGTGTGGACATGGAGCGGCAGGCACTGAATGTGGCGCGTATGCGTTTTTTGGGAGCCGAGGTGCGTGGGGTGGAAGCCGGCCAAGCGACGCTCAAGGAGGCGGTGAATGAGGCGATGCGGGATTGGGTAACGAATGTGCGGAGCACGCATTACATTCTCGGATCGGCGCTGGGCTCGCATCCTTTCCCTATGATGGTGCGCGATTTTCATCGTGTGATCGGTTTGGAAGCGCGCGAGCAAATTATGCTTAAGGAGGGGCGTTTGCCCGACCTGCTGGTGGCTTGTGTGGGGGGCGGTTCGAATGCGATTGGCTTGTTTCACCCCTTTCTCGGCGACGAGGGGGTGCGCATGACGGGTGTGGAGGCAGGGGGTGACGGCATCACTCGCGGGCGGCATGCGGCCCGGTTCCAGGGCGGCCGTCTCGGTGTGTTGCAGGGAACCAAGACGTGGTTGCTTGCCGATGACGACGGGCAGATTGAGCTGACCCATTCGGTTTCTGCTGGCTTGGATTATGCGGCAGTGGGTCCGGAGCATGCCTGGTTGCAGGAGCGGGGGCGTGTGGATTACACTTTTGCCACCGATAAAGAGGCACTGGCTGCTTTTCAGGAATTGGCCGGGACCGAGGGGATCATTCCGGCACTGGAGACCGCCCATGCGATGGCCCATGTTTCGAAGGTGGCGGGGGCCATGAAGAGGGATCGGTTGATCATTGTGAATTGCTCTGGCCGCGGCGACAAGGACGTGGCCCAGGCGGCGCGTCATGTGTTTGGTGAGGAGTTGAAGCTCTGATACCAGCTCTCAGAAAAATCTGGCTGAATGGTGTAAAGAAAGGGTTGCCCGGTGTTGTCGTCATCGTGCGGGTGGTCATTGCCGGTCTTCCGAGCGGTCGGGGGAATTCGTTCGAGCGGCGGCTTCAAATTGGCGGCGCCAGTGGTCGAGCCTTTCGGCCACGCGTTTCTCCATGCCGCGGTGGGTTGGTTCATAGTAGCGTCGTCCCTCCGGCAAGTAGGCTTGGGGGATGTAGCCTTGTTCCGAGTCGTGCGGGTATTGGTATTCCGGGGGAGGGTCGCCGTGGGTGCGGGTGGCGATCTTCCGCCGTGTGGGGGTTCTCAGCGCTGGTGGCACGGCGAGGGAGCGCCCGGTGGCGACGTCACGAGCGGCTGCCTCGAAGGCGGCGTAGGCGCGGTTTGATTTGGGTGCGGTGGCGAGGTAGGTGGTGGCGTGGGCGAGGTTGATTCGGGCTTCGGGAAGGCCGACCGAGTCGACTGCCTGTGAAGCGGCGGTGGCGACGAGGAGTGCATGCGAATCGGCGAGGCCGACGTCTTCGCTGGCGGCAATGACGAGGCGGCGGGCGATGAAGCGAGGATCCTCGCCGGCGTGGAGCATTTTCGCCAGCCAGTAGAGCGCGGCGTCGGGGTCGCCGCCACGGATCGATTTGATAAAGGCTGACGCAGTGTCGTAATGGGCGTCGCCATCCGCATCGTAGACCACCATTTTCCGCTGGATCGACTCTTCGGCCACGCTCGGTGTGATATGAATGCTTCCGGTTTCCGGATTGGGCGGCGTGGTGAGTGCCGCTACTTCAAGGGCGGTGAGCGCCTTGCGTGCGTCGCCGTCGCTGAATTCAGCGATGTGTTGTGCTGCCTCGTTGTCGAGGATGATGTCGCGCGAGCCAAGTCCGCGCTGTGGATCCCGGGAGGCGCGGTTGAGCAGGGCGATGATGTCCTCTGTGGAAAGCGGTTCGAGTTCGAACAAGAGCGAGCGCGAGAGCAGCGGGCTATTGACGTAAAAGGCGGGATTGTGGGTGGTGGCACCGATGAATCGAATGGTGCCCCGCTCGACATGCGGCAGGAGTACGTCCTGGCGTGCCTTGTTGAAGCGGTGGATCTCGTCGACGAAAAGGATCGTCCCCGTGCCTTGGATGTGTTTGCGGGCGCGGGCCTGTTCCACCTCGCGCCTGATGTCCGCGACACTGCTTTCGACGCCGCTCAGAGAGGCCACATGGCTGTGGGTGCTTCGTGCGATCACCCCGGCGAGGGTTGTTTTCCCGGTTCCGGGTGGGCCGTAAAGGAGCAGCGAGCTGAAGCGGTCCGACTCGATCGCCCGGCGCAGGAGTTTGTCGGGTCCGAGGATGTGTTGTTGTCCGGCGATTTCGTCGAGGGTGAGGGGGCGCATGCGTTGCGCCAGGGGTGCGTCGGCTTCCGATGCCGGGTGCATGTCGGATGAAGAGTCGGCGCGCCCGGTCTCGGTGTTGGAGAGCCGTAGTTCGTCTTGGGTCATGGTTTGTTCCAACACGCTTTTGCGTGTGCTGGCGCACGATGACGCCCGTTTGCCGGTTTGCCAAGCTGCATTGTCCTGGCCGCTTCACCCGGGGTATCACCCGGACGGAATGGCGACCGGAGATCAGGGTGATGCTGGTTGCGAATTCCAATTCCAACTGATGCCGGGTTCCCCGCATACCTTGTCGCGCGAGGATTGGGACGGCGAGACAGATTGACAGTATGCTTTCGATCCTGCGGCGCACTTCTCTCACGCGCAAAAAGCCGGTGGCCTGAGGCCACCGGCTGCATAATGGGCACGATTGATCCTGACCGGCTGAAACCGGGGATCAGGACTTGTAGCGGAGGCGCTTCTTGTGGCGGTTGGCCCGCAAGCGCTTTTTCCGCTTGTGCTTGTTGATTTTCGTCTTACGACGCTTTTTGAGGGAGCCCATGGCTTGTTCCTGTGTCGGTGATTGGGTTTCTTGTGCGGTGCGCCGAGCGGAGACTCAGCGGACCAGTTTGTTGAGAGGGTACTCGATGATGCCTTCGGCTCCGAGTTCCTTGAGTTGCGGGATGATCTCCCGCACCACCGTTTCATCGATCACCGTCTCCACGGCGACCCATTGGTCGGTGTCGGCCAGATGGGACACCGTCGGGTGGCGCAGGGAAGGTAAGCATTCGAGGAGATTTTTCAAGTTGTTTTGCGGCAGGTTCATTTTCAGGCCGACTTTGCCGCGTGCGGCGAGCGTGCTCTGGAGCATCAGCGCGAGCGTTTGGGCCTTGGCTTTTTTCCATGGGTCCTGTGCCGCCCGGCGGTTCATGACAAGCTGGGGGTAGGACTCCATCAAGGTGTCGACGATGCGAAGTTTGTTGGCGCGGAGCGAGCTGCCGGTTTCAGTAATGTCCACGATGGCATCCACCAGTTCGGGCACCTTCACCTCGGTGGCCCCCCAACTGAATTCGACTTCGGCTTGAACGCCTTTGGATTCGAGCCAACGGGTGGTCAGGCCCACCGCCTCGGTGGCGATGCGTTTGCCTTGCAGGTCGGCGACTTCGCGGATGGGGGAGTTTTCCGGCACTACCAGCACCCAGCGGGTGGGATTGGCGGTGGCACGGCTGTAGGGCAGGTCGCAGAGCACTTCGACATCGGCGCCGTTTTCGGCGATCCAGTCGCGCCCAGTGATTCCGCAATCGAGGTATCCGTGATCGACGTAGCGCCCGATTTCCTGGGCTCTGAGCAGCCTGCTCTCCAGTTCGGGGTCGTCGATGGCAGGGCGGTATGA
>SLCJ01000379.1 GCA_007125835.1 Verrucomicrobiales bacterium
AGGGCGGACAAAAGCAGGATCGGCCAGAACAAGAGATGCCCTTCTGCCCCGCGCATGCGGCCCCGCAGGGCGAGTGCGAGGAGCAGCGCCGCGAGGGCGGTGATCAAGGCGTTGACCTGGCCCCGCACCTGCGAATCCCAAGTCATGTCATTGGCGCCGACAAGGATCGTCGCGAGCAACCGCTGCCAGAGGATGCGGTGTTCATTGTGGGGGGCGGTCAGCTCGGCTGTCGTGGGCCACGCGCCAGAGCGTTCGGCGATGGGCACCAGCTCGGCGGAAACCTCATCCCAGTAGGGCATGGGCGACCCATAGGTGCCGACCCACTGTGCGCGGGCGGCGAACACCACCAGGCCAGCGAATAAAATCAGGGCCACCCGGCGCGCATGGGTCAGCCACGCGGCGGCAGAGAGCGGAGGAGGGAATGGACTGGGGGGACGGGAGGGCATGATCTTGTACCGTGCGGGAAGGATAGCGGCGGCGCGGGGTGGTGCAAGTGTGGATGGAAGCGGTGTTCCGGTGGCGGTGGAAAAAAGTGAAAAAACTTCGCTTGCATGGGCTATGAAGTCATGTAAGTGTTTTCAAGAACACTGTTCCTTTGAATTCATTATGTCCAGTAAACCAAAACCGATGCAGAGAAAACGCGGGCTTACCGAGCGGCAGATCGAGCTGCTTGACTTCCTCAGGGAATACCAGCGCGAGAATGGGCTCATGCCCTCCACCCGTGAAATCCAGAACCATTTTGGTTTTGCCAGCCAGACGGCGTCGATGGGCCACTTGCGGGCCCTTGAACGGAAAGGCGCCATCAAGCGGCTGCCCAACAAGGCGCGGGCGGTGGTTTTTCCTGACGACTTGCAGCGCGGCGAGCTTGTCGATGTGCCGGTGTATGGAATGATCCCGGCGGGCATGCCGGTCGAGGCGTCTGAGATGGAGGAGGAGCGAATCGCGATCGACTCGTCGACGCTGGGGCTGGCTGCGGGGGCGCGGACCTTCGCGCTCCGGGTGCGGGGCGATTCCATGATCGAGGCCCATATTTGCGACGGCGACACGGTGATTCTCGAGCTAAGGGAGCCGAGGAATCGCGACATCGTGGCGGCATTGATTGATGGCGAGACCACGCTCAAGCGATACGTGGTGCGCGGGCGGAAGCCCTACCTCAAGGCCGAGAACCCGGATTACCCGGACTTAATTCCGGCGCGGGAGCTGATTGTTCAGGGCGTGATGGTGATGCTATTGCGCAAACAGGGAGGTCGCCGTGGTCGCTGAGAGCGCCGTGGGAGGCGGTGCCGGCATCGCCCGGGAGGCCGGGTGGTTCCTGACGGGCGCTTTGGTGGTCTGCGGCGGGTTTTCTCTGTTTCTCGCTGGCATGCGCGGCGTGCCCTGCCTGGATGCGCTGTGGCAGACTGTTGCCGGGATCATCGTAGGGGCGCTGATGCTGGTTCCCGTAGTTTTTGCGCTGGGCTGCGGCGGCCGTCTGGTGAGGACTTTCCTGCGGAGGCGGAGGATGTTTCCTCGCAAACCTGTTATTGCCGAAGGCGGAGTTTGGCTTCATCCGCCAACTGCCTGAGGTCGGGACCCTCATCCTCGACCACCGAATCGATCAACTCCACGGCAAAGGGCGCGCCGGATTGGGCGAGGCCCCAGATTAATGCGCCCTTTCGCTGGCGACCGGTGGCGAGGCGTGCCGCGTCCCGCCACATGGCCTCATGTTGCGCTGCCGTGCCCGTATTCTCGCGATTGACGGACAGGCAAACGACGTAGGCTTCGAACGCGGAGTCGCGCACGGCCTCGTCGCTGTGATTTTCGACGAGGGAGAGGAGAAAGGGCAGGACGCTGGTGTTCGGCCATTCGCGCATGCCCTGAATGGCGGCGACGTGGAGCTGGTTGTCTCCGGATTCGATGGTACGTTGTAGGATGGTGGCGGCGCGTTCGGTGCCGATTTGTCCGAGCAGGCGGAGGCCGGCGCGCCGCGCTTCGAGCGTATTGCTGGAATCGACCATGGCTTCGACGGAGCGCATGAATCCTTCCGGGTTGTTGGAGTTGCGGATCATGACCTCCAATGCCTGCTCGGCGAGCTGGCGGAGGGAGCTGTGCCGCGTGTTGGCGATGGCATCGGCGAGCGTGCCGGCGTCGCGATGGTCGCCGAGTTCGGAGAGCGCCTCGATGGCGAGGCGGGAATTGGGGAGACGGTCTTCGGCGACGATGGTGTTGAGGGCCGGAACGGCCTCGCGCATGCTGCGGTTGGCGATGACTTGGATCAGCCGTTCCTGTCGGATATCGCTGCTTTGTTCGAATCCTTGCAGGATCGCCCGTTCGACTCCGTCGCCGCGAACCTCCGAGAGTTTTCCGATCACGGCGCGCACGAAACTGTCGCGATCCACCACATCGGCGGGCGGGGTGAGGTATCGGATCAGGTCGCGGACGATGACGGCATCGGCTGATTGGTCCTGTGAATCGAGGTAGGCTGTGATGCGTGCGATCTCAGCCCTGTGTGAGCCCTTTTGCGAGAGGAGAATGACACCGATGCCAATCAGGAGGGCGGCGCTGACCACGCTGACAATCAGTGATTTTCGCCGATGGATGGGGCGGTTGGGCCGGATCGGCCTGTGCGGTTGGGTGGGTTCTCCCTCGGTGTGAACCAAGCCGTCGACCGATTGGTGTGAAGCGACTTGCGGAGCATTGCCGCCGGCGCGGGCCACCGGAGAGGTGCGCACTTTCCCGCCGCGAAGGGCCATCGGGCCGCTGCCCGCGCGAACGGGTCCCGAGCCGGCGCGAACGGGCCCGGACCCGGCGCGGATGGGCCCGGACCCGGCGCGGATGGGTCCCGAACCGGCGCGGACGGGCCCGGAGCCTGCGCCAACAGGCCCAGTGGCGGGCAGAGCGACGCGCCCGGTGGGGGTGCGCCCCCGGGTGAGGACCGGTGTCGGTGTGCCGCCTGGAGGGATGATCAGGCGGCCGGTGGACTTTTCGGAACCGGTGGGGACGGCGAATTCGGGATTGAAAAACACTTCCAGAGCCTCCTGCGCGGTGCGCGGGCGGTTTTCCACCTTGCGGTTCATCAGCCACATCACCCAGTCGCAGGCGCGGCGGCCGATGTCCGGGCGCAGGTCGGCCAGCGGCGTAACGCGGTGCGAGAGGTGGCTGGCCATGACCTCGGCGGCGGTGTCGCCATCGAAGGGATAGCGTCCCGACAGGCCGTAATAGTACATGCAGCCCATGGCGTAGAGGTCGGTGCGTGCGTCCAACGGCTTGCGCTCAAACTGCTCGGGAGCCATGAAGTGGATCGAGCCGAGAATGGCATCGTTGAGGCCGATGGTTTGCTTGGTTGGCCGAGGGCTGAACTTGGCAAGCCCGAAATCGAGCAACTTGAATTGAAACTTGCCGCTGGGTAGCCATTTGACCATGAGGTTGGTTGGCTTGATGTCGCGGTGCACGAGGTTTTTTTCCTGCGCGGCGATGAGTGCCTCGAGTGTCTGGGCTACCATCTCGGCAAAGTCGTCCTCGGTGAGCAGGCCCCGTTCGACCACTTGGTCGAAGGTTTCGCCATCGACCAGCTCCATTACCACAAACATCCCGTCGTCGTCGGAACCGACATCGTAGACCGACACGACGTTGGGATGTTGGAGCGCCGAGAGCAGGTGGGCTTCCTTGAAGAGGGTCTTGGTCGGGTCGTCCTCGAAGGCCTCGCTTTCATCCGGCGGCAGGAGGCGTTTCACGGCCACTTCGCGTTGGAGATGCGAATCGAAGGCTCGGTAGACGGCTCCGATGCCGCCCTGGCCGATCTTGGCTTTGATTTGGTAGCGTTCGCTCATGGGTGGTAGGGGAATCTGGCGGGTGCGGGGGGAATCGCAAACGTGAAATTCACGCCTTTTGGGGATCCTGGGGTTCGCTGGACGGTGGGTGGGGCCAGTGAAGGTGGAGTCCGTCCTCCCTGGATTCAATGGAATATGTGGTCACGCCCTCTTTGGCGGGTCCCCGTGTCACTGCTCCGTCGGCGCACTGGAAGCGCGCGCCGTGCCACGGGCAGACCACGGCGTTGTCCTCGATCCAGCCATCGGAAAGAGGGGCTTCGGCGTGGGGGCAAAGGTCGTCGAAGGCGAGGAATCCGCCCTTGTGGTTGAACACGGCGATGCGCCGGTCGCGCACGAGGAAGCAGCGGGATTCGCCGGGAGGGACTTGATCTGCGGGGCCGATGGGGATCCAGGTGCTCATGATGGGGAGTCGTTTTCGGATGGCTGGGGGTGGATGTGGATTTGTTCGTCGATGCAGCGGGTGAGTGTCACCATGTCGACCGGCTTGCCCAGCATGATCAACTCACCGGCCTCGGCGACGGACTGGCGGCTGATTTCGTTGTTGGCAACGAGGGCGGTGAGCATGATGATGGGAATCCGCGCGGTTTGTGGGTGGCGTCGTAACTCGGCGACGACATCGCCGCCGTCCATTTCGGGCATGACGATGTCGAGAAGGATCAGGTGGGGTGCGAAAATCATTGCTGCCTTCACGGCGCGGGCCGGGTGGTTCTCCTCGAACACCTCATAGTGGCCCGTGCGCTCCAGATTGAATTTGAGCAATCTCGTGAACCCGGATTCGTCGTCTATGGCGAGGATGCGTCGTTTGATCATGGGGCCGGGTGATGGGGTTGTGGTATTGAAGCCCCATGTTCAAGGGTTTGTCACGCGGGAAATGGCTGAATCGGCGGAAATCCGTTGATTTCGGGTGGCGGAGGCCAGGGCTTTGAGGGTGATGGTGAATGTGGTGCCGCCCCCGGGATTACGGGAGGCTTTGATTCGTCCGCCGTGGAGTTCGATGATCCTGCGGCAGATCGAGAGGCCGAGTCCGGTGCCCTGGCCGGGTGGCTTGGTGGTGAAAAACGGATCGAATGCCTTTTCGAGGTCGCTTTCCGGGATGCCGCAGCCGTTGTCCGAGATGCCGACCAAGACGATGCGGCGGCGGCGGCGGATGGGAAGTGTGGCGGCGCGGCGTCCCCCTGGGGATTCGGCACCCGCACGGCCAGCCGATGAGGCCACGCGCGTCCACAGGGAGATGGTGCCTCCGCGTTCCGGGATGGCGTGAAGTGCGTTGAAGAACAGGTCGAGCAGAACCTGTTCGAACTTGCGGGCATCGAGGTCCACCAGCGGCGGGTGTTCGGCCAGATCGAGCTGGAGATGGG
>SLCJ01000292.1 GCA_007125835.1 Verrucomicrobiales bacterium
GCCTGCTGGATTGTATCCTCCCTCAAGAATGCTCACCAACCTGCCCTGTGCATGTTCTTCGGCGATCGCCACTACATCGCGAGTGAGCGCTGCGAATTCCTCATCCGTCCACAGCAGTCCGCCCACCGGATCATCGACGCGCGCGTCGAATCCCGCCGAGATCACCACCAGTTCCGGGCGGAATTCCCGCATCGCAGGCACCAGCTTTTCCGCCACCACGCGCCTCGCCAGTTTGCCACCGGTGTTGCCGGGCAGGGGCACGTTCAGCACCGTGCCGCGACCTTTTCCACGCCCGCGCTCCCGCGCGAATCCTGTGCCCGGGTAGATGCCCTCCTCGTGCATAGAAAAGAAAAACACGTCCGGATCACGTTCGAAAATATCCTGGGTTCCGTTTCCGTGGTGCACATCCCAGTCCACCACCAGCGCCCGCTTCACCCCGTGCCGATCCATCGCATGCCGCGCTGCCAACGCCGCATGGTTGAACACACAAAAACCCATCCCCCGCGACGCCGAGGCATGGTGGCCTGGCGGTCGCACCGCGCAAAAGGCACGTCGCGCGCGACCGGCAAACACCGCATCCACCGCCTCGATCACCGCCCCGGCAGCCAGACGCGCAATCCGGTATGTGTGCTCGTTGATCGGCGTGTCGCCCGTGCGAAGCTGAGTGGCCATTGATTCGCAATCCTGCTTAACCAGATCGACGTATGAAGCGTCGTGACAAAGTGTCAGCTCTTTGGTTTTTGCGAGTCGGGGCGCGATGCGCAGCACACCATCCACCTCGCCCAAGTTGTGCAGCACTTCCCACACGGCACGATACCGCTCCGGCGACTCCGGATGCCCCGGACCCGTGTCGTGCTCCTCGAACACGCCGTCGCAAACCAGCGCCAATTTCACCACACCCGCAGGTGCCGCGGCCTGCTCACCAACCCTCTCGCAATGGGTGGCCGCCACCCGCAGCACTTCCTCCACTTCAAGGATCACCTCCCGGGTCGTTTCATCTTCGCCCGGGCGCACCGTGCCGCCATGAGCAGTCAGCAGCCCAATCATGCTTTTGTTATCGCGCAGCACGCTGGCCCAGAACCAACGGATGCCCCGCTCCCGTGCCACCCGGGCCAACTCAATCAGTAACAAACGAGCCATCCCCAAGCGCCTGCGCTCCTCGTGCACGACAAACGCCACCTCCGCCCGCTCGCCCCCCTCTTCGGCAAAGAAGCGTCCGATGGCGCGGATGGTTTCGCCCCCCGCCTCCTCCTCCATGACAGCCAGCGCCAGGTCCCGCCTTTGATCCACTCCAACCAGGCGGTAGGCGCTTTCCTCCGTCATCGTATCCCGCGCATAGCCGTAACGCTGGCGCACGGTCTCCGGATCGTGTGAGTAAAAAAACGCCTGCAAGCGCCGCAAATCAGCCGGGTGAAGCGGCCGCAGAAAGAACGGGCGTCCCCCCAACACCAAACGCCGCGATTCTGTGCCATGGCTGCCAGGAGCCTCTGGCAGAATAGTCGGGGCCATGGCGAAAATCTTAGGCACCCAGCCCCAATTCCGCGCCCCCCGCAGCAGCTCCTCCCGATGATCCGGATGCGCCACCTGCACCAGCTCGACCACCCGCTCCCGGATCGACCTCCCATGCAAGCGCGCCACTCCATACTCCGTAACCACAAAATGAACATCCGTGCGCCCGGTGGCGATACCGGTGCCCGGCTCCAGATTCGCAACAATCCTCGACCGCGCCCCACCCGCCACCACCGAGGGCAACACCACGATCGGCCTTCCTTGGCGACTCATCGCCGCCCCGCGCACAAAGTCGAGCTGCGCCCCCAAACCACCGTGAAAATAGTGCCCACGCGAATCTCGAACCACCTGCCCGGTCAGGTCAATCCGCCGCGCACCATTGATTGAAACCATCCGGTTGTTGCGCGCAATCTGCCGCGGGTCATTCACCCACTCGCTGGGCCGGAATTCAATCAACTGATTCTCCCTCGCAAATTCATACGCACGGCGGCTGCCCAGAACATGGCTGCAAACCACCACACCAGCGTGGTATCCCTTGCGGCTGTTGTCCACCGCCCCCGCCTCAATCAGCCCGATCATTTCATCACTCAGCATGCCTGTATGAATCCCCAGATTGCGGTGACCGTGCAACGCCCGCACCGCCCACCGCGCCGTGTTGCCCAGCCCCACCTGCAGCGTGCTGCCATTCACCACCAGTTGCGCCACATATTCGGCAATCTGCTCGCGGACCCCGCCATCGGCCGCCGGAGCCAACTCCGGCAGCTCCTCATCCAGCTCAAGGAAATAGTCGATCTCCTCCACCGGAATCCGCGAAAACCCACATGTGGACGGCATGTGCCGGTTAACCTGGGCAACCACCACACGCGCCGCCCGCACCGCCGCCAAGGTCACATCCACGCTCACTCCCAGCGTCACATGACCATTCTCAGGAGGGCTGACCGTCACCAACGCCACGTCCACACGCCCCTCCCCCTGGCTCAGCAAGCTCGGCACCTCGGAAAGCGAACATGGCGTGTAGTCGGCGCGCCCCGCCTCCAAGGCCTCCCGCACTTCCCGCGTCAGGAAATAGCTGTTGGTTCTCAGAATGCCATCATACTTCGAGTCGATCCACGGCGTCGGCCCCAGAGTATGAATATGCGCAAATTCCAAATCGCGAAACCGCCCCGCATTGCGAAGCAGCGACGCAACCAACCCCTGTGGCACCCCCGCGCCCGACCCCAGGAAAACCCGCCCACCCGAACGCACGATCCTCTCCCAGTCACGCTCTTGCAACGGCTTCATGCATGGGACACTAGCCGCCTTTCCCGAAAAGGTAAGTTGAAAATTGAGAATGAGAAGTTGGAAAAACCGTAAACCTGGCCACCCGCCAGTAAAGCCGCCCATAGCCGCCCATAGCCGCTCATCACGCGCCCCTATTACTCCACCTCCTCACGCATCCCCTCCAGCACTGGCAAAGCATCGCAGTCACGCAGAAAATTTAAAGAAAATGATGGCAGGCAATTTTTCCACGGCAATTTTTCCACCCCCCTTTCCCGAAGACTTGCACCCCACCCGGGAAAGTGGCATGGTGGCAACCCATGAAATTGTTCCGCTTTGGAGAGCCTGGAAAAGAAAAACCCGGAGTCGTCCTTGAAGACGGCATCCGCATTGACGCCAGCGGAGCCTGCCGTGACTTCGACGAGGAGTTTTTCCAGTCGGGCGGTGTGGGCAAATTGCGTGCCTGGGCAAACGATCACGCCGACTCCGCGCCGCAGTGCCCCGAAGGCGTGCGCCTTGGTCCCCCCGTGGCCAATCCCTCGAAGATCGTCTGTGTCGGCATGAATTACGCGGCTCATGCCAAGGAATTCGCCAACCGCGCCACGCCGAGCGAACCCGTCCTCTTCCTCAAGGCCCCCTCGGCCCTCTGCGGACCGGACGACGATCTCGTGCGCCCCGAGGACGCCCTGAAACTCGACTACGAGGTCGAACTTGCCATCGTCATCGGCTCCGCCGCGAAAAACGTCAGCGCCGAGGACGCCGCCGAACACATCGCCGGCTACACCATGATCAACGACGTGAGCGAGCGAGCGTGGCAGAAGGAGCGCGAGGGACAGTGGACCAAGGGAAAATCCGCCGATGGCTTCGCCCCGCTTGGCCCGTTCCTCGTCACCTCAGAGGAGCTGGAGGAGGTCAACGCGCTTCCCCTGTGGCTCGATGTGAATGGCGAGCCGCGCCAACGCGGCAACACCTCCGACATGGTCTTCGAGCCGCTTTTCCTCGTCTCCTACATCAGCCGCTTCATGACCCTCAAAGCCGGCGACATCATCGCCACCGGCACCCCTTCGGGCGTCGCCATGGGCATGGACCCCCCGGCCTGGCTGGAACCCGGCGACCGCATTGAAATGGGCATCGACGGCATCGGCTGCAGCACCCGGAAGGTGATTTGAGGGAGGCCAATCTCACCGAAGCGCACGGCGCAGGAAAGCCCGCAGCTCCCAGGGGTCAGTGGTGAAGGTCACGCCTTCGCATTCGAGGGCGTCCGGGAATTGATGCGGCCCTTCGGCGAAGGCAATCCAAGGTTTGCCATACATGCGGGCGAGAGAAATTTCCGACAGCGTGCCAGCGCCCCCCGGCAGAGCCACCACGGCGGCGGCGCTGAGGATGATCAGGTGATTGCGCGACATGGCGGAGGTTCCGGTGATACCGCTCAGGGGCAGGTGGCTGTGCATGGGAAGTTCGACCCAGGGGTTCGGGTAGCCGGGACGCGGCGCATGACGCCCTTCCTCAATATTTCCCGGCAGCACGCTGATGGCCAGCCCGCGCCGCGATCCCGGTGCCGTGACAAATGCCCGACACACCGCCTCCATCACTCCACCCCCGCCGCCACAACACAGGTGAACCCCCTCGCCGGCGAGCAGGCGCCCAACCTCGGTCGCCAGCGGCTCGTGGGCCTCGCTGCCGGATCCAACCACCGCCACCACTGGAAGATTTCGCTTCATCGTTTCCTGCCTCCGCCTAGCGGGTTACGCGAACCGGGCTCAAGCCCAGTCCACCTCGACCTCCCGTTCGGCCTGGGTGTTCTTGTCAAGATAGCGCACAAATCCGTGTTTCACGCCGAACTCGTGGACACGCATCGTCACTTTCACGTCAAAGGCACAGTATTCGGCGATCTCGCGGAATTTCCCCTCGCGATACCAGGTGATGGCCTGCAAGCCCTCGGCCGTCTTGCCCAGACCGAGCGTCGACTTGGCAATCGAATCCAAGGAAAGACGCGCATCGATCCGTTTTTCGATGTCGCGCTGCATGTCGAGATTCAGCGTCGCCTGGGCCAGATCAAGAATCGTGTAGGCCTGGAGCGCCGCGTAGTCGAAGCCAATGTGATTGAATCCAACCACCAGGTCGGCGCGCGTCAACTGCTCGACCAGCGCGTCGGCATCGCTCTCGCGGTAGATGCGGTACTCTCCGGCGGCCGTGCTGTAGGTCACCCCCACAGACATGCCCAGCTTGTCAAAATGGCGGTTGCCGCCCACATCCGTGATCGTCCGCTGCGTCTCCAAATCGAAGTAAACAATGTCGCGCTTGCTCTGCTCTGCCATGCCGCGCCAGAAGACACCAGAATCACCCCCGGCTCAA
>SLCJ01000324.1 GCA_007125835.1 Verrucomicrobiales bacterium
AGCCACTCCATGGGCACGCGCTCGTGGGGTTTTACCTCGTCGGTGCCGAGGTGGATATAGGGCATAATATCGGCGGGCACCAGCGAGCAAAGCTCGTCCACCAAGTTGATCAACTTCTCGCGCACACCGGGAGAGTCCATTCTCTCCAAGCCGAAAGCGCGCCGGAAGGCAGCGGTGTGGCCGGGCATGTCGAGTTCGGGAATGACAAGTACATGATGCTTCCGGGCGAAGTCGACGATATCGCGAAATTCCTCGTGGGTATAGTATTGCCCGATGTGGCGGGTGAACGATTCGGGCGATTGCAACTCAGGATGGCGCTTGGACTGGAGCCGCCAGCCAGGGTTGTCGGTGAAGTGGAAGTGGAAAACGTTGAGTTTGTAGCGGGCGAAAATTTCAATCTGCTTCTTGAGCAAGCCGGGCTCCTGATAGTTGCGGCCGGTGTCGTGCATGAAGCCGCGGTATTTGAAAGCCGGCCAATCGGTGATGGAAATCTCCCGCATTTCGCTTCCGACCGTTGGCAGAAGTTGCCGGAGCGTCTGCACGGCATAATAGGCACCGGCTTCGCCAGAGGCGGTAATGCGCAGCAGCCCGGGACGCAGCATCAACTGATATGCCTGGTCCGCCACGCGTTCCGGCGCACCCTCGACGGCGGACTTGATGATTTCCACCTGCATCGGCACCACCGAATCGCCCCGATCTCCCGGATACCCCTGCTCCCCGAGTGCGGCGATCAGTTCGTCCCGCGCCCCGGCAAAGGACGGCTCAATCACCGCATCCTGCCAGTCATGAAAACCGGCGACCCAGCGTGCGTCGCCATCCTCCACATGGATGGGCGCGGGAAGGAGCTGATCGGACGCGAGCGGGTGCTGACGCGTTTCGGGAACGAGCGCTTCCGGGGCGAAGAGCGGAGCCGCATGGGTGAACGCGATGAGAAGGAAACAGGCAAGAATCTGGATAAGGAGGTTCATAGATGCGCAGATAAAGGATCGCTCAATCGCTGGGTGGCGCGACGACTACTCGCTGGTCTGGCGAACAAACCGGTTGCGGCAAATGGGCAGTCCCACCTCGCGCAGTGAGGTGCGTCTCCAGGACGCCCTCGTCGCCAATCACCCCCTTCATCTGTCCGGATCCGCGCCGCTCTGCGGTGGCTCGGTCGGCCAATCAGTCACTCCCTCGTCGGTCAGGACAATCGGGCGTATACTGCCATCTTCCTCGTGGTAGAGGCGTTCGATCGCGGTCTCTCGCGCACCGCTGAACGGACCGTCTCCCTCGCGGTTGTTCCACCTGTGATAAAAAATCAACCAATCCCCGGAATGCCGATTCTGAATGATGGAGTGGTGTCCGGGCCCCTTGTGCCGATCGTCACTCGTCATGATCGCCCCCCGATAGGTCCAAGGACCGAGAGGGGTCGGTCCGGTGGCGTGATGCACGGAATACGAAGACGCCCGCCAATAACCGTGGCTATAGGTGAAATGATACAGGTCGCCATGCCTGTGGATGAACGCCCCTTCGGTAAAATGGGACGGCGTCTCCACCTCAAGTTCCTCGCGAAATGACACCATATCGTCGTTCAGTTCAAATACTCGCAAGGTCGCCCCGGCGCTGCCCCCGGCATAGAGGTACCATTTGTCGGCTTCCGGATCGTGATAAACCATCGCGTCGATCGCCTCGAACCGCGGATCGTTGTTGTCCGAGAGGAGCGGACGCCCGCTGTCGATAAACGGCCCGCCGGGAGAGTCGCTCACGGCAACCCCAATGTGGGAAGGCTTGGGCCCGACCGAATAGTAAAAGTAGAACTTCCCATCTCTTTCCGACACTCCGGGTGCCCACGGATACTTCCCCTCAGGAATCCAATCGATATCGGCAAATCGCAGAATCGGGCCGTGCTGCTCCCAGTTGACCAGGTCCTTCGAGGAAAAGGCATAAAAAAACCCGCGACCATGGGTCGGATAAACCCACACCGTGTCGCCCACCACCATGGCATGGGGATCGGCTCCCGGGAGCACCGGGTTACCTGCAAAAGAACTTGAGAAAAAAAGCGCGCAAATCGCAATGACCAAGGCGGAGAGGGGGATGTCAGGCTTCATACGGCGGAAAATGTGCTACTTGTGATTTCTTTCCGGCGGCGGAACCGCCGATTGGCATGAAAATAAGACCATTCGTTTCAGGCAATCGTCTGACCAAAATCATGGTATGTTCTGCCAAGCATGCGCAGAACAATGCAATCAGAGCGATTCCGCACGGTTCCGAGCCTGCCCCAGCCAGCGATCCCATGAAGAAAAATACGACGATACTCGCAGCAGTCTTTACACTTTCGTTTGCCCTGCCCGCCGCCGCCGATTTCGGTTGGAATCAGGACAACAACCGGAAAGCATCTGAGCCCGTCCCCATCATGGGCACCGGCGAGGCCTCCATCGCCGAGCTAGCCGACGGCTCGCTCCATTACAACACCCGCCGCCACTGGACCCCCACCCGCGAGGACTCGCTCTGGCGCTGGAATGCCACCAGCGCCGACGCCGGGAAGACATGGGAAAACCCAACGCGCTCTACATCCTCCCGGACGGCAACACCAACAGCACCTCCGGCCTCATGGGAGGACTCGTCCGCCTGCCGGTCCTCGAACGCGACATCCTCGTCTTCAGCAACCTCATTCACGACAGCAGCCGCTGTAACGGCCACGTGTGGGCCAGCTTCGAGATTTTGAATGAAACTTGCTTTTTGCCATAGGCCCCGGAGCACTACGGCATGACGGGCATCGAGGTCAACGAACTCACCTACCGCAATCACATCAACAGCTTCTTCTGCTCCGCCGGTTCCCCCCCCCGAGACGGCGATAACCGCCCGCCCGAAGTTCCGGCGCACAAGGGCATCCCGCCTTGCCCGGCACTCGTTTCCGTGGTATTGCATCTCCCATGCCTGATCGAGCTTCCAGTCCCCCGCGCAACCCCTGGTTCTGGCCCGCCATGGCTGGCTGCGGCCTCGCAGGTTTCGCCTCGATTGTCGTGTTTCTCGCCCTCAACGATCCTGCGGTCCTCAAGGTCACCGCAGGTGCGCTGCTCGCTGTCACCACCACGCCTTTCTTCGTCGAGATTTTCTTCTTCCTCGCTGGTCTCGCCCTGGTCGTCTATATCAGCCACTGGCGCGTCCGTAAAGAGGGAGACGGCTGGGTCTATCTGATCGAGGAAGGACCCGAAAGCGGTGGCACGGGAAGTCACGATGCCATTCTCACCACGCGCCCCGAGTCCGAGCCCAAGGATACCGACCTTGCCATGATCGAAGGCCTGCTCGACCTCAGATCCTGGAACGAAGCCGGCGAGGCCATCACGCGGCTCGCCCGCGAACAGCGTGAGTCGCCGCGCGGCCTCGTCGCCCGCCACCGCCTGGCCTGTGGTCTCGGCCAGCACGCCAGAGCCGCCGACTTGGAGAAACGGATTGATTCCCTCCGTCAGTAACCGCGATGCCGCCCTCGGAACACATGCGCGGAGTCCCGGACACTTTCAATGCCCGAGTGGTTCGGTTCTGCAGTTATCAACTGCGCTCCCGGGGCCCGCTGAACGCAGCTTCGGACTCGCCATGGGTCTCCGGTGTGTTGATCGCCTACGCAGGTGGCTACGGCTGTCTCCAATGCTGGCCCTCTCTCGGCGACCCTGCTTTGGAGGTTGAGTTGGAAAGTCTGGCCCGTGGACGACCGGGAATTCTGGCGGCTCGCGCCCTCGCCTGCGCCACAAAGGATGGCGATGCTCGGCGCCAGGGCATCTCCCACCTCGATCCCGCCGCCATTCCGCCGAGCCATGCCACGCTGCCACCCGGAGCCACCGCCCACGACATTTCCGCTGCAGCGTCGGAAGGATTCACCACCTGCAAGCTGAAGGCCGGACCCGACTGGGCCGACATGCTTGAGGAATGGGAGCGGGCAGCGGCCATCCCGGACGCGCCGCGGCTGCGCTTCGATTTCAATGCCAGCCTCACGGCAGCCGAAGCCATCGCCTTTGCCCATTCCCTGTCCGATCCCCTGCGAGACGCCATTGATTTTGTGGAGGATCCCTGCCCTTTCGAGGTGAAATCCTGGCTCGCCCTGCGCGACGCGGGCATCGAACCCGCCGCCGATCAATGGTGCGACACCCCGGACGCGGGCCAATTCATCGGCATCCTCAAGCCGGCGCGCCAGGATGCCGAATCCGTGATCCGCCTTGCCGCAGACACAGGCCGCCGACTCGTGGTGACCTCTTACATGGACCACCCATTAGGCGTGGCACACGCCGCCTACTGGGCGGCGGCGGCCCATGCGGCCGGCATCCACCATGGTCCCGCTGGTTTGCTCACCCACCGGCTGTTTGATGAAACACTCGGATTCCCAGCCCCCTCATCGACCGGACCGCACTGGAATCTCCAGCCCGGAACAGGCCTCGGTTACAATGACACTCTCGTATCCCTGCCCTGGCAGCCGCTCGTTCCGTGACGCAAAGAACCAACCACAACCCTCCGCAGCCGCACCCACCCTCACATGAAAAAACAAGTTCTTATCACCGGAGCCAACCGGGGAATCGGCCTCGAAACCGCTCGCCTTTTCGTCAGTGCTGGATGGAAAGTCATATTCGCCGGACGCAGGCTCGAATCCCTCAAGCAAGCGGCCGAATCCGTGGGCGCGCAGTCGGGCGGATTCGAATGCCTAGAAATCGACCTCGCCAGCCCAACGTCCATCTCAATGGCTGCCTGCGCATTGGAGAAACAGGAGCTTTCCCTCGACGCCCTGATCAACAACGCCGGCATCTTCCCGGAGGAAACGGAAGCGCCCAACGCACAACTGCGGGACGCCATCAAAACCAACCTGCTCGGTCCGGTCGCACTGACCCGCGCCCTTCAGCCCCGCCTTGCCAAAGCACCCGCTCCCTGCGTGGTCATGGTCTCCTCCGCCCTCGGCTCCTTCGCCTCATGCGCGGGCCCCGACGCGCCCCTGCGCGAAAAAAACGCACCCGCTTACCAGATCTCCAAAGCCGCGCTCAACATGGCCGCCGTTTGCCTCTCCCGCGAACTGGCACCCTCGCAGATCAAGGTCAATGCCATCTCCCCCGGCTGGTGCCGCACCGCCATGGGCGGCGAATCCGCCCCAC
>SLCJ01000089.1 GCA_007125835.1 Verrucomicrobiales bacterium
ACCAGCATGGGCTTTTCGCCGCAGAGCGGGCTGCCGCAAAACAACCGCGTCGGCGATCTGGACGCCGCCGCCCTGCCTCATGCCATGCGCACGCTGGGGCTGTCGCTGGAGGAGGCCGAGCGCCAGCTTGCCAGCGAGAGCGGACTGCTCGGGCTGTCCGGCATTTCCAACGACATCCGCGACATCGTCACAGCGGCAGGGGAGGGGAACGGGCAGGCCGCGCTGGCGATGGATGCCTTTGTCCATTCCATCCGGCATTGGATCGGGGCCTCGCTTGTGGCCTTGGGTGGTGTCGATGCGCTTGTTTTCACCGCCGGCATTGGCGAGAACCAGCCCGCCATCCGCGCTGCCGTGTGCGATGGCCTGGAGGCGTTCGGGCTGTGCCTCGATGCCGAAAAGAACGCCGCCACCCGCGCCGTGGAAGCCGACCTCTCCGCCCCGGAGTCGGTCGCCCGGATCCTGCTCATCCCCGCCAACGAGGAAGCCGTCCTCGCCCGCGAGGTTTTTCGCAAACTTTCATCCTGAACCTAAAAAGATCAGAACAACAACCCAATACCAACCCAGATACACCATGGCCAAACCAGCAATCGGACTTTTAGAAACCCGCGGCCTCGCCGCCCTTGTCGTCGGAGTGGACGCAATGCTCAAATCCGCCAACGTGGAGCTTTCCGGCCCGATGAAACAAATCGGAAACGCACTCTGCAACGCCGTGGTCACCGGCGATGTCGCCGCCGTCAAGGCGGCGATCGACACCGGGGCCGCCGCCGTCGCCGACGCCGGAGGCGAAGTGATCAGCGCCCACGTGATCGCCCGGCCCGACGGCACGGTGGATGGCGTCCTGCCGACCCAGCCACGAGCCGCCCGCGGCAAGGGCAAGTAGGTCGGGCGTTCCCCAACGGGACTCTCCAACTCAATTCCAACCCCAAACCCGCAGATGCCATGTTTCTTGCAGAAGTGATCGGCCAGGTGGTCTCCACCAAAAAGGACGAGGAAATGACCGGCCGGAAACTGCTCGTTCTCCGGCCCAAACTCGTCGACGACAAAGACCCGTCCCAATTCCGGGATGGCGTGAATACCATTGTCGCCGTTGACACCGTCGGTGCGGGGGTGGGCGAGTTGGTGATGTTCTGCCAGGGCAGCTCGGCGCGCGCCGCCCGCGGGCTCAAGCAGGTGCCGGTCGATGCCGCGATCACCGCGATTGTCGACCGCGTCGAAGTGCTCGGCAAAAACATCTACAAGGGCGGCGAGTGACGACGCGCCGAGCAACTGAACCAGAATCATGAATCCCGATCCGGCCATCATACGCTCCGTTGTCGAATCCGTGGTCGCGCGCCTGTCCGGTGCGCAACCGGCCACTGGCAGTGGCCATCCGCCGGTGGCGCAGCCGATGTCCCCGAAGCCGGGGCCTGCTGCGGTGACGCCGCAAACCAGTAACCAAGGTTCGTGTGGTTGTGGCTCGGGCGGGGGTGCGGCCCGGCAGGGGGTGTTTGCCTGTGTCGACGAGGCGGCGCGGGCCGCGCACGAAGCCCACCTGCGCCTGAAGGCATTGGGTGTGGCCGGTCGCGCCAAGGCGGTTGAGATTGTCAAGACGCTGGCGGTGGACAATGCGGAAGCGTGGGGGCGTTTTGAAATGGAGGAAACCCGGATCGGGCGTCTCGATCACAAGATTGAAAAGCTCAAGATCACCCGCAATGTGCCCGGTACGGAATGGCTGCGCCCCGCCGCCCTCAGCGGCGATGGCGGCATCACTCTGGAAGAACGCGCGCCATTCGGAGTGATCGGTGCCGTGCTGCCGGTCACCCATTCGGTGCCGACGCTCACCGGCAATGTGATCAACATGGTGGCCGCCGGGAACTCGGTGCTCTTCAACCCGCATCCCGGTGGCGCGCGCAGTGCCGCCCTGGCCGTGCGCGAATACAACCGCGCCATCCAACGCGAACTTGGCATCCAGAACCTCATCACCACCATCGAAGAGCCGACGCTGGAGTCGTTCGACGCCATCTGCAAACACCCGCAGGTCGCGTTGCTCGCCATCACCGGTGGACCGGCCGTGGTCAATGCGGCGATGAAGTCGGGCAAGCGCGCCATTTGTGCCGGGCCCGGGAATCCCGTGGTCGTGGTGGATGAATCCGCCGACCTCGCCCGCGCCGCAAGCTGCGTGATCGAGGGTGCCGCCTTCGATAACAATCTACTTTGCATTGGCGAAAAAGCCGTGTTTGTGCTCGAATCCGTTTTTGACCGATTCTGCGAGGCACTCGCCAGGGCGGGAGCCGCCCAACTCGATCCCCGCCAGCTCGACGCCCTCACCCAGGTCGCTTTTTCCGTGGAGCCCGGCAAGGGCGGCGGATGCTCGCGGCAGGTGCTCAACCGCGACCTGATCGGAGCCGATCCGGCGGCGCTGGCCCGCCATGCCGGGGCAAAGGCCGCCGATGGGGCGCCACTGCTGTTTGCCGAGACGGATGCCGACCATCCTTTCGTGCAGCAGGAGCAAATGATGCCGATGATTCCGTTGGTGCGTTGTGCGGATTTTGAATCCGCTGTGCGGCAGGCAAAGCAGGCGGAGCACAACTACCGGCACTCGGCCATCATCCACACTCTCGATGTCAATCACATGACCCACATGGCCCGCGAGATGGACACGACCATCTTCGTCAAGAACGGTGCCTCGGTGGCTGGCCTCGGCCTGGGAGGGGAGGGCTACCTTTCCTACTCGATCGCCACCACCACCGGCGAGGGCATCACCACTCCCGAAACCTTCACCCGCGTCCGGCGCTGCGTGCTGGTGGAAAACCTCCGCATTGTCTGATTCTTCCGCCCGGCCACCCCATTCGCCCAACCCGCAATCCAATCCATCCATGATCCACTGCCTCGTTGTCGGACACGCCGTGAGCATGCACTGCCACCCGTCGCTGGCGGGCCGCAAGATGCTTCTCTGCCAGCCGCTCGACGCAAACAAGGCCCCCTCCGGAGCCCCCCTGGTCGCCGTCGATTGCTTCGGTGCCGGACTGCACTCGGAGGTGTTCGTTTCCACCGACGGAATCGGTGCCCGGCATCTCGTCCACGACAACAAGTCTCCCGTCCGCCATTTCATCCAGGGCGTGATCGATTGAACCACGGAAATTCCCCCCCCGCTCAGACACTCCAACCCATGCGAATCTGCCAAATCATCGGCCGCGTCACGCTCAATGTCAGCGATCCCTCCTATCGGGGCGGGCGTTGGCTGCTGGCCAATCCGCTCGACCCCGGCCAGCTTGGCGGAGCTTGTGGCGGCATGCAGCCGGTGACCAAGCAGTTCACGCTTGTCGCCTACGACTCGCTGGGGGCCGGGCCCGGCGATGTGGTCGGTATTGTCGAGGGGGCCGAGGCCATGGCTCCCTTCGATTTCTCCATTCCGATCGACGCCATCACCGTCGCCATCTTTGATACAATTCACTACCAACCCGTCTCTCCGGACGCGGCCCGTCCCGTCCACCAAGCCTGAAACCATGAGCAAACCACTCTACACCGCCGCAGATGTCGAAGCCCTTCTCAAGTCGGGAGGCAGCGCTGCGGACATTCCCGCCTGCGCCGTCCTCACTCCCTCCGCACGCGATGTCTTGCGTTCGTCGCGCGTTCGCCGCTCCTCCCCGCATGCTTCCTCGCCAAGCCAACAGTCCACCGCCGAGCCGATCATTCCGGACTACGAATACAAATGGTCGCCGGGCTCCGATCCCAAGTCGCCGGAAGAGATTCGCGCGTTTTTCGAGTCGCCGGCAATCTCCGAACTGAAGCAACGGATGGTCGATATTGGCAAACGCATGTGGACACGGGAATACACCGACGGCAATGGCGGCAACCTGACGGTTCGCGTGGGTGACAATCTCGTGCTCTGCACACCGACGCTTGTCTCGAAGGGATTCATGAAGCCGGAGCATATCTGTCTGGTCGACATGGAAGGTGTGCAGCTTGCCGGGAGTTACAAACGCACGTCTGAGTGCATGACCCACCTGGCCATCATGAAGCGCCAACCTAAAGCCAAGGCCTGCTGCCACGCGCACCCACCGCACGGCACCGCCTTCGCCGTGGCAGGTGTCCAGCCACCGACCTGCATGATTCCCGAAGCCGAGGTGTTTCTCGGGCAGATCGGCATGTCCCGCTACGAAACCCCGGGAAGCCCAGCCAACGCGCAGGTGGTCGGCGAGGCCGCCGTCGATCACATGGCCGTGCTGATGGTCAACCACGGCGTCATCACCTGGGGCAAAGATATCGAAGACGCCTACTGGAAAATGGAAAACGTCGAAGCTTACTGCAAAACCATCTGGGTGGCCTCGCAGCTCAATGGCGGAAAACTTCTGACCATCACCGGCGGCCAGGCGCGCGAGCTGATCGAGCTGCGCAAATCGCTGGGTATGGAAGACAAGCGCACCGGTCTTCAGGAATGCCAGTTGTGCGACAATGCCGAGTTCAAGCCGGGCCCGGTTTGCCAGGTGCCGGACCGCCAGGCGGCTGCCACCGGCGGACTCGATCCGCAGGCTGAGCAACTAGTGCAGACGATCACCGATCAGATCATGGCCTCGATGAAATGAAAGCACCTATCACCATATCCATTACCGGAGCCGCCGGTCAGATCGGCTATGCGTTGGTATTTCGCATCGCCAGCGGCGCGGTGTTCGGTCCCGAGCAGCCGGTGAACCTCAGGTTGATCGAAATCGAGCCCGCCATGCCCGCCCTGCAAGGGGTGATCATGGAACTGGAGGACTGCGCCTTCCCGCTGCTCCATGAAGTAGTCGGCACATCGTGTCTTGACCAGGGCTTTCGCGGCGCAAACTGGGCGCTGCTTGTCGGCTCGGTGCCACGCAAAGCCGGCATGGAGCGCTCCGACCTGCTCGAAATCAATGGCAAAATTTTCACCAGCCAGGGGCAGGCCCTCGCCCGCAATGCGGCCGCCGACATCCGGGCGCTCGTCGTCGGCAACCCATGCAACACCAATGCCCTGATCGCCATGCACAACGCCAGGGGTATTCCCGGCGACCGGTTTTTCGCCATGACCCGCCTCGACGAGAACCGCGCCAAGTCGCAGCTCGCGAAAAAGGCCGGCACCCACCCGTCGCGCGTGACCAACCTGTGCA
>SLCJ01000281.1 GCA_007125835.1 Verrucomicrobiales bacterium
AAGCCGTGTGGAAGGATTGGGAGGAAACCATCCTTGCCCCGACTTCGCTCCAATCCGCCTGACGCTCCCTCCAATCATCCTCCCTCCGCCATGCCCGCCCTCGTCCTCAACGGCCAATCCCGCTCCTTCGAAAATACGCAAAACCTCGCCGACCTGCTTCGTGAACTCGGTCTCGAGGCCCGGCCCGTGGTGATCGAACACAACGGCAGCGCCGTCCCGCCACGGCTCTTCGCCTCCACAACGCTCGCCGCTGGAGACCGCGTCGAAATCGTTGAACTGGCCGCCGGCGGCTGAACCCTCCCGCCATGCCGCGCGTTCCCGAAGAAGTCATCCAGGATGTGCTCCAGGCCACCGACATTGTCGACCTGGTCTCTTCCTATTTCCCGCTCAAGCGCGCGGGCAAAGACTACCGCGCCAATTGCCCATTCCATCAGGAAAAGACGCCCTCGTTCTACGTCATTCCTAACAAGCAATCCTACCACTGCTTCGGCTGCGGAGCCGGGGGAAGCGCGCTGCGCTTCGTGATGCAATACGAGAACCTCGACTTCCCCACCGCCCTCAAGAAACTGGCAGACCGCGCCGGCGTGATCCTCCCGGACGACCCGGTCAACGACGCCGAATCCGCCCGCAGGCATCAGCATCGCTCGCGCCTGCTCCGCGTGCTCGCCGAAGCCACCACCTTCTTCCAGGACCAGCTCCACCGCTCACCCGAGGCGGCCGTGGCCCGCGACTACTGGAAAGGCCGGGGCCTCAGCTCCGAACACGCCCGCAACTGGCAAATCGGCTATGCCCCCGGCAACTTGTCCCCCCTCGCCACCTGGGCGAAATCAAAGGGCTTCTCCGCCCGCAACCTGATCGATGCCGGACTCGCCTCGCTTCGCAAGGAAGACAACCCACAAGAGGGCATCTACGCCCGCTTCCGTGCGCGCCTGATGTTCCCCATCCACAACGACTACGGCGATGTAATCGCCTTCTCCGGACGAATTCTCGACCCGGATGCCAAAACCGCGAAATACGTAAATTCGCCTGAGACATCGCTCTTTACCAAGGGAAAGACCCTTTTTGGCCTCCATCGCGCCAAACGCCCTATTCTCAAACAAGGCTACGCCCTCATCTGCGAGGGACAAATGGACTTGATCGCTTGCGTCAGCGCCGGTTTCGACCATGCCATCGCCCCGCTTGGCACATCTCTCACCCCGGAGCACGCCCGCCTGCTCAAACGCCACACCGATAAAGTCGTGCTCTGCTATGATGGCGACACCGCCGGAGCCAAAGCCGCCGACCGCGCCTTCCGCGAACTGTCGCACAGCGGGCTCGCCGTCGAGGTCGCCCCCATGCCCGAGAACGAGGACCCCGACTCGTTCATCCGCGGCTGCGGCGCGGATGCCTTCGCAGCCCATATCGCCGCCTCCAGACCCTACTTTGACTTCTTTTTCGCCCGCCGCGCCGACTCCCTCCGCACTGGCGACCTGGCCAACCGCACCGAAGTGGCACGAGAGGCCGCCGCCGCCCTGGCCCACGTGAACGACGCAATTCTCCGCGAGACCCAGCTCCAGCAGGTCGCCCTGCGGCTCCAACTCGCGCCCGACCTCATTCGCAACGAAATGCGGCGCGCCATCCAGCGCCTTCAGGCCGAAGCCGCGCGCCCCGCCGCGCTCGGCGGCGACCGGCAGGACAATGCACCGCCGGAGGTCGACACCCCGCACGATCCGATGCGCTCGCTGATGGTTTCGCTCGCCGCACTGGCCTGCAATTCACCAGACGCACGGCAGCAAATCGCCGACTCGCCCGGTTCGCCCTGGCCGGATCTTCCGGGCTCACACCTTCTCCGCCTCGTGCTCGATTCCCCAATCAAAGCAGGCTCCGAGTCTGCCGTCAATGCCTTCCTCGCCACCCTCGAATCCCGGGACGAGGCCACCCTGCGCGCCTCCCTGCGCGACCTCGAACAAGTGGATAACCGAGCCGCGGCCACAGAGCACCTCTATGCCCTCCACCAAGCCCTGTCCCGACAGCGCCGCCAGGAGATCACCGCCCGCCTCCGGCAGCCGGGCCTCCCGCTCTCCGAGATCGAGAGTCTGACAAAAGAACTTCTTGATTTACAGAAGCCTCTGGCCAATCCTTCCCCAAGAGCCGCTGCTGCGGCTCCTCCCGCATCGCCGGAACCCGACGATGAGGATCCATTTTAATTCGTCCGCAACACGAAGCATGGCGCGCCCAAGGAAATCCACCAACTGCTCACCCGCCGCTCCCGCAGCGGAAGCGGCCTCGGCGCAGGCCACGGCGCAAACGATGGCCACTGATGCGGCGACCGGCCAAATCCCCGCGAAGAAAAAACGCGGTCGCCCACGCAAGCACCCTCTGCCTCCCCCGCCCGAGCCCGCATCATGCCCGGACCTCGATTCGCCAGAAATGCGCGACCGCCTCCGTCACCTGATCCATACCGCCAAAGAGCAGGGGTTTCTCACCTACGACGATATCAACGAAGCCCTCCCCGAAGGATTCCACGACGCCGAGCTGGCGGAGAGCATCCTCACCCGTCTGCGCGGCATGCAAATCCGCGTCACCACCGCCGCAGACGTCGAAGCCCGGCCCGCGCCCGCGACAGCACAGAACGGCGGCACCCTCGACGAAACTGACGACGCGGACGAAGACCCGCAGCTCGATGAAAACAGGCGCCCGGTGGACAAACGCGCCGACTCCCTCGACGATCCCGTCCGCGCCTACCTCAGGCACATGGGAGAAGTGCAGCTGCTCACTCGGAAACAGGAAGTCGCCATCTCACGCCGCATCGAGCTTGCCGAACAAAGCTTCCGCCGCCACCTCCACCGCTTCGCTTTCATCGCCGACGCCTACCTCATCACCGCCGAACGCCTCGAGACGGGGGCCGAACGGTTCGACCGTATCGTCCGCGAGAAAAGCGTGGACGACCGTCCACGTTATTTCCGCAAGCTCCCCGCGCTCTGCCAGCAAGTGCGCATCGCCCGCAGTGATGCCGACGCCGCGCACGAGAGAATCCTTGCCTCCAGGACAAAAAAGGGCCGCGCACCCCACATTGCCGCCTTCAAGGAAAAGCTCGCCACGCTGCACCGCCTCTACACCCGCTTCCATTTCCAATGCCGGGTCGAGGAAGATTTCATCTCACTTGCCGACACCCATCTTAATGAACTCGACACCATCGGCGACCACAAGGAGCGCATCCTCCAGTTCCGCCGCCGCACTTGGTGCGAGCCCGTCGAATTCCGCGAGATCCACTCCGGCCTGCATACCAGCCGCAAACTGATCATGGAATCCAAGGCGGAAATCGTCGAAGCCAACCTGCGGCTCGTCATTTCCATCGCCAAACGATACACCAACCGCGGGCTCTCCTTCCTCGACCTGATCCAGGAAGGCAACATGGGCCTCATGAAGGCCGTCGAGCGCTTCGAATACCGCCGCGGCTACAAATTCTCCACCTACGCCACTTGGTGGATCCGCCAGTCCATCACGCGCTCGATCGCAGACCAGGCTCGCACCATCCGCATCCCCGTGCACATGATCGAGACCATCAACAAATTGATGCGGGTGCAGAAACAGCTCGTTCAGGAACTCGGGCGCGAACCCACCGCCAGCGAAATCTCCGAGGAAATCAACCTCCCTCTCGAACGCGTTCAGGCCGTGCTGCGCGTCGCTCAACAGCCCGTCTCCATCCACACCCCGGTGGGTGATATCGATGGCGAATCCGTCTTCGGCGATTTCATCGAGGACAAACAGGCCGACGATCCCATCGAAACCACCGGTGTGGCCATGCTCCGCGACAAACTCCGCGACGTGCTCGATTCGCTCAACGAACGGGAACGCGACGTGCTCGAGCAACGCTTCGGTCTCAAGGACGGCTACAGCCGCACGCTCGAGGAAGTGGGCAACCACTTCCAGCTTACCCGCGAGCGCATCCGCCAGATCGAGGCCAAGGCGCTGCGGAAAATGCGCCACCCCACCCGCCTCCGCCAGCTCACCGGCTTCCTCCCCTCCACCGTCGACTGAGATCCGGCACGGCATTGCCCTTGTCGTGCTGCCTCCCCCGCGCGCCCCGCCGCGTCTCAGCTCGTGACCAGGGTGATGTCGTCTTCCGGCTTCGGATACCCCTTTTCATCGAGATAGGAGTTCACCTCGTCCACCATCTCCTGTGTCGCTTCAAAACGAAAGTTGCCATAGTCGTTGCCGGTGATCTCGCCCACGTAGAAAAACCCCCATGCCTCGAAAAAATCACGCAGGTCAAGCTGCGCCACATCGCAGCAGATCTTCACGAACTGATACTGGTTGCGAATCGAATCGTTGCCGGTGCCAACGTGAGGCCGCTTACGCATCTCCGCCATCACGTCGGCATAAAAATCCGGCCGACCGTTCCGCTTGAAATAAAGGTGGAGCTGCCAGAATGGCACAAGCCGGTCGAAGACACTCCCGGTCTGAAGGTAGGAAATCTTCGGATCGGATTCAATGATCCGCTCGCGTGCAGTCTGAAAGTTGTTCTGAGCCTTGAGACGGCACGGGTTGCCCATCGCACCCACCGTGTAAAGAGAGAACAGGTTCACGCTCACCTCCATCATTCCGCTCCAGGTAATCTGCGGAATCATCTGCAGCACATGCCCCGCCTCGTGCGAAAACCCCCAACACGGATCCCCCTTGATGACCGAATCCGGATTCGCCACCATTCCCATCACGCGGCGGGTTCCGAGATAAGCCACGCCATCCACATCCCGGAACATGTAGTAATTGAAATTCACCCGCGCCAGAATCCGGTTCTTCGGAACCAGGTCGTATTTCACCAATCCCATGAAAGTGTAGTGGTGGTTGAGCAGGGTGTCATAGTTCTCAATCAACTCCACGCCGCGCCCGGCTGTGTGCACTTTGAACCACTCCACCGGGTAGGCCACCTGAATATGCTTTCCACGAGCATCCATGATCGGCGACACGGCATTCTCAAGCAGCCGGTCCCAGTCGGCATTGTCGTGGATGGCGATATCAAAGAAACCATTCACCTGCCCCGTCGGGAA
>SLCJ01000363.1 GCA_007125835.1 Verrucomicrobiales bacterium
AAGCTCTAAGTGAAATACAAGCTCTCGGATCTTGTTTTGAATCCACAGCCCTTTGAACGTGTGAAATCAGATGCGCCGGAGTGACCATAGCGGCAGCATCAGCATCAGAAATAGCGATTCCGAAAGCTTTCTCAACCGCGATCACCAAGGATACAGCATCGAGTCCCATAATTCTCCGCGAATGGCTAGAGGGTAAGTGGGCCAGGCAACCATCTCCTGCATTTTACTCGCCACTCGCTGCTTGCCACTCTAAACCTGTAACTTGACACCGATCACCGACCAGCGATCCCCGGCAACCGCGCTTCAATGTCCTCGCGATGGGGCTCCATCCAGGGCGGAAGCATCAAGCGGCTGCCCAGACTTTCCATTGGTTCGTCCACGGTAAATCCGGGAGGATCAGTCGCAATCTCATAAAGTATGCCGCCGGGTTCACGGAAATAAATCGAGCGAAAATAGTTTCGCTCCGTCACCGGCGACACGGCGGTGCCCGCCTCCCGGATTTGCTGGTGCGCCTGCTCTTGATGCTCGTCATCCGGCGTGCGCCACGCGATGTGGTGAACCGTACCGGCACCGCCGACGCCCTGTCCGTCCGATCCGGCCGCCATGAGGTCCAATACCGCACCCTCCACCTCGTCGCCCAGGCGCAGGCGGTGCGTTTCTGCCTCGCGCCCCACCTCATCCGCCCCCAACAGCCCGGTCAGAAATTCCGCGCTCGGCACGGGATCATCCAGGCGAAGAACCACGCCGTGAAACCCGGCAAGAGCATGCTCCGGCGGCACGCCAGCCCGCTCCGCCGCCGTGATCCCCGGCAGCGGCTCGCTCTCCACCAATTCGATCCTGAAGCCATCGGGGTCGCGAAACGAGAGCATCTTCTCGCCGAAACGACCGCTCTCTTCCTCATGTCCGTGCCCCAACTTCTCCAACCTCTCCTTCCAAAACCCGAGACTCCCCTCCCGCACCCTGAATGCGAAAGCCACCACCTGCCCACTCCCGGCCCGCCCGGCACGCACACCGGGAAACGGAAAAAACGTCAGCAAGGTGCCGGGAGCGCCCGACTCGTCGCCGTAATACAGATGGTAGGTTTCCGGATCGTCGAAATTAATCGTCTTTTTGACCATCCTCATCCCTAAATCACGGGTGTAAAATGCGACATTGCGCGCCGGCTCCGACGCAATCGCAGTAAGGTGATGGATGCCTGTGAGCTTCATGCCCCTCCATTACGCGACTCCCCGCCCGTCGGCAAGCCAAACCACAGCTCGCTTTGGGTGGACTTCACCCGCGCCAAGTCCAGCACCTCATCCGGCCCAGAATCCCAGCCTCTCCCCATCACATCCACTCGCCAAACCGCCACGGCGTCCCGCCCCGCTCCCGATCATTGACAACAAGCCTCCTTTGTGGGATTTTCCCACCATGAAGATTCAGACAATTGATAGCAAGCGTCGGCTTGTGCTTCCTGGGGCAAGTCCCGGCGAGTGCTACGCCGTACGTGAGGCCTCGCCAGGGCACTACGAGCTGGCCAAAGTTATCCCTGCTCCGAAGCCAAAACCAAGCCCAGTGGAATTGGATGCCTTGCTCATTTCCGCCGCCCTCACCCCGAAAATGAGCTGGGAACAACTGCGAAGCCTCACCCGCGAACCGTGATCCTGCTCGATACCAACGTGCTCATCTACGGCTTCGATCCGCGCGCACCCCTGCACCCATGGGCCGCCGGAATCATCCGTAGCGCCATACTCGGAGAGGGAGCCGCCATCAACCCCGTGATTCTCGCTGAATATCTCGTAGGAGAACAAACACCGGAAACCGCAATCGCACGATTTGATGCTCTTGGATTCTCCATCCTCGACCTCCCGGCCGCCGCAAGCCTCCGCTGTGCCCATGCCTATGCTGCCTATCTCGAAAACCGCCGACAACAATCCGCTGCAACCAATCTCAAACTCCCGCTCCCCGATTTCTTTATCGGTGCACATGCTTCCATCCTGAACCTGTCGCTGGCCACTGCTGATGTAAGCCGCTATCAGCGCTACTTCCCCGAAGTCCGGCTCCTCACGCCCCATAACGATTGATTTATGAACTGCAATTATGATGGACGAGATGAATTCGCGCTTCCTCTTCCCATCAAAAATCATAAATCAAAACTCTTCATCTTCCATGCCCTCCGACACTCCGGAATCAACAACCATCAATCGCAAAGCCCAAACACTTGCAACTTGTAACTTGCCCCTTACCACCGCCCCACCGAAACACCGAAACGCCGAAAAACCGCCTCACCGAAAAACCGCCCGCTGAAACGCAAACAGCCAGCCTGCAATCACGGGACCGGGGTCGTGGAAATACCCGGCGCGCACCGAAAGCGCGAACGCGAGACCGTATCCTCCGAGAAACAACAGAAAACAGCCGACGGCCACATACCGCGGCAGCAGGCTGACGAAGAAAGCCACCGCCACGCCGAGCACGACAACAAGCACCAGCGTGACCACAGGCAAGCGGTGCAAGAAATGCGCGTGTCCGACTGGATCCTCCTCGACGAGCACCGAGGCGATCGCCGCTCCGATAAGCGCTGGTTCGGCCCACGCGCCACCACTCCCTTCTGCTGCCTCCACTGAGAGAAACACCAAGTTAGAATCGCCTCCCCCCTTATCCTGCGCCTCCGATCCGTCACCCTGCATCGCCGCGTCCAGGGGGTCAAGCACGCTTCCCCTCACAATCCGCCGCAACCGGTCCTTGGGCAGCAGAATTGTGCCGTCCGCCGCTACCGGCAGCACCCGCCCGCCCGCTCCCGCTTCAAACCCATCGCCCGTCCAGCGAAGGTCAGCGCCATCGCCCGCCGCCATGGCCCAGGCCACCACGGCCTGATGCGCCAGCACCTTCTCTCCGGCCCGCACCGCCACCGGAACACGCAGCGCCCAGTCGCCCTCCGCTGCCTCCGTCGCCTCCTCGCCAATCACGCGCAAAAACCCGGCCACCGCCGCCTCTTCCGGTGGCATGGCCCCGCGCACCGCATTAACCTGGGGCAGTGCCTCGCCAGGGCCCGCCCCCTCCGGCAAATCCACACCCCAGGCCAAACGTGCCAATTCCTCATCGCCCGCCTCCGCCGCCATCAGTACCTCCACCCCAAAACACCCCCGAAGCGACGACCGCGTCACCACCCCCAACAAAGCCTGACCATCCAAATCCATCTGTCCGCTGCCATCCTCCGCCGCGCCGGAAGGCCAGGGCATCGCCGCCGCCACCACCTCTGCCAGCCCCGCCTCTTCCAGCACCTGCCAAACCACCGCCACGTCCAGCGGTCCGGGAGGCCAGACGGAAAACGTCCTGGAATCCTCCCGGCGAAAATCCAACACCCGCACTGGCGCGAGACCAGCGGGCGGTGCCGCGCCAAAGCGCAACGCAGCCCCCCCCTCGCCGCTCTGATAAACCAGAGGTGGCCCCTCTCCTGGATCGACAAAAGCCTCCGCCAGCACGCGCTCGGCCAGATTCCACGTATCCGTGAAAATTGCCCGGGCTGCCAGCGCCAGCCCGCTGCCCAGGGCGGCGGCGGCCAGCACCGCCACCCAGCGGCGGCTCTTGGTCCCGGGCTCGCGGTCCGGCTCTGTCACGGCGTGATCGCTCATGCGCGCTTCATTGGACGATGCGGAAGACATGGGCCACCCGCTCCGTCGGATCCAGCTTCACGTAATTCCCTCCCCCCTGCCACGTCCACGTCTCGCCGGTCAGCAGGTCTTCCACCGCAAACGACTCTCCCGGAGCCACCCCCAGCGCATCCAAAGGCGGCGTGACCATGCACTCCACCGCATTCTCCGCATCCAGCGTGACCACCACCAGCAATCGATCCCCCTCCGGGCCCACACGCGCATAAGCCATCACCTGCTCATGCCCGGTTTCGCCAAATACCACACGCCCGCGCTCCTGCAACGCCGGTTGCGCACGGCGCACCGCATTGAGCGCGCTGATGTGCACGGTGATCCCAGGCGCGCTGAGATCCCGCTCACGCAGTTGATATTTCTCCGAATCCAGATACTCCTCTTTCGGCGGCAGCGGCTTGTTCTCAACAAACTCATAACCCGAATAGATCCCCCAATTCGGCATCAGCGTCGCCGCCAGCGTCGCCCGAATCCCAAACTTGGCCGGCGGCGCGTTCCACAGTTCATAGGCGAGGATGTCCGGAGTGTTCGGCCAGAAATTCGCGCGCATATACTGCCGCACCGGCCACTCCTCCAACTCCCTCACATACTGCTGCAGCTCCTCCTTGCCCGTGCGCCACGTAAAATAACTATAACTCTGCGAAAATCCAATCTTCGCCAGATGCCGCATCATCGCCGGACGCGTGAACGCCTCCGACAAAAACACCGCCTCCGGAAACTTCCGCCGCACCTCGCGCAACACCCACTCCCACATCGCCACCGGCTTGGTGTGCGGATTGTCCACCCGGAACACCCGCACGCCCTGCCCGCACCAGAAAAGCAGCGTATCCAAGATCTCCTGCCACAGGCCCCGCCAGTTCGCATTGTGAAAATGCAGCGGATAGATATCCTGATATTTCTTCGGCGGGTTCTCCGCATACTTGATCGACCCATCCGGCCGATGATGAAACCACTCCGGATGCTCGCGCACCCACGGATGATCCGGCGAGCACTGCAACGCGAAATCCATCGCCGTCTCCAGACCAAGTGCCCGCGCCTCCTCCACAAAACCACGAAAATCCTCCATCGTACCCAGCGCCGGATCAATGTCACGGTGTCCACCCGCCTCGCCGCCAATCGCCCACGGCGAGCCGATGTCGCCTGGCTCACAAGTCGTCGCGTTGTTCTTCCCCTTGCGGAACGAAAGCCCAATGGGGTGCACCGGCGGCAGATAGACCACATCAAAACCCAGCGCCTTGGCGTGGTGCAGCACCCGGGTGCACTCTCTCAACGTCGCGGGGGTTTTGCCATCGCCACGTGCATTGCGTGGAAAAAATTCATACCACGCCGAAAACCCTGCCAAACGCGACTCCACCAGCAGCGGATGCGCCTGCTCCGGCACCGTGAG
>SLCJ01000343.1 GCA_007125835.1 Verrucomicrobiales bacterium
CCTAAAGCAAGCAACACCCGCCAAGCGGCCCAACTGATGAAAATCGCCATCGAAAATCTTGACAAATTTGGCGCATCCGTGTGAAACTACCCCAACACCGCCCCGAGGGGCGCTTTTCTTCACCTAAGTAAAACAATTCACACCCATCCCGGCTGGCCACCTTCAGACCCCTCCCTCTTTGTTATGAAAAAGTCACTCCTCCTTTTTATTCTCTCTCTCTTTGCCGCCACCATGGCCACCGCAAGCACCACGTCCACGGCCCCCACTCCCACCTCAACCTCCGGCGGGGAATTCCTCACCGACGTAGCCCCCGGCCCTCGCTACGCCGCCCTCGAAGAAGGCCAATCCTTCGCCTTCCGCGTTCTCAACTACATCATGGAGGCCTCCGCCCGCGAAATCGAACGCTTCGGCCTTCCACGCCCCACCGTCACCTCAAGAGCCCACGCCATCGCCTGCACCGCCATGTACGACGCCTGGGCCTGCTACGACGACACCGCCATCGGCACACGCCTCGGCGGCACCTTGCGCAGACCTCCGGAGGAACGCACTCTCGAAAACAAGAAACAAGCCATCGCACACGCCGCCTTCCGCATCATGGCCGACATCTACCCGGAAGATATCGATTGGGTCACCTCCGAAGCAGTAACACTCGGCGTCAATCCGGAGAATAAAACCCGCAACCCAGCCTCCCCGGTCGGCATCGCCAACCTCGTCGCCGACGCCATCCTTGAATTCCGCCACCGCGATGGCGCCAACCAACACGGCGACATGGAAGGAGGATGCGGCCAGCCCTACGGCGACTACACAGGCTACGAACCCGTCAATCCCGTGGACAAAATCAACGACCCTGACCGCTGGCAGCCCATCGAATTCGTCCACCACGCCGACCCCGAAAAACACGTCACCCCCGGATTCCTTACGCCCCACTGGGACCGCATTCAATCCTTCGGCCTCACCGACAATTCGCAGTTCCGCCTGCCACCTCCGCCCCTCTACGGATCGGAACAACTGCGCAAAGAAGTGGACGAGGTAATCCAAGTCGGTGCAAACCTCACCCCGGAACAAAAAGCCGTCGTCGAATTCATGCGCGACGGCCCCGGCTCCACCGGACAATCGGGCCACTGGCTCCGTTTCGCCCAGGATGTCTCCGTGCGCGACGGCCACGACCTCGACACCGACATCAAAATCTTTTTCGTCAGCGCCAACACCTCTTTCGATGCCTTCATCGCCTGCTGGGACAGCAAACGCAAATACGACTCGTCACGACCTTGGACGCTCGTGCGCCACTACTACCAAGGGCGCGAAGTCCCCACTTGGGCTGGCCCCGGAAAAGGCGTGATCACCGCTCCCGCCGAACAATGGCTCCCCTACTCCCCCCCCACCTTCATCACCCCGCCCTTCCCCGGCTACCCCTCCGGCCACGCCGCAGTCAGTGGAGCCGGAGCCCGCATCCTCGAACACTTCACAGGCAGCGATGAATTCAACGGCGTCGAGAAAAGAGTCGCCGGAGCCCTCACAGAACCAGGAATCGCCTGCGAGCTAATGCAGGCCATCGAAGGCCAGCCCAGCGAAAGATTCACCGGACCCGAGGCATGCCGGATCGCCCTCCAACTCCCCACCTTTTCCGCCATCGCCGAAATGGCAGCCGTCTCCCGCCTCTGGGGGGGATACCACATCCGAGCCGACAACGAAATGGGCCTCAAACAAGGCCGCCAAGTCGCCGACTACCTCTGGCCCGTCTTCCAATCTTACTTCGACGGCACCGCCACCATCCGCGAATGACACCACCCCGAATAGCATCCCTCCCACAAACCCCGCTCTCGCCCACCTACCGCACCTCCGCGCGGACTGCATCCACAATCATACCTTCGTCGGGACCATCAGCGGTGGAAACAAAGTGTAAATAGCTGATGCCGTTTGGCGATTCACGATTGAGACGCCACGTGCCAGCCGGCGCCCCGTCCAGCGTAATCCGGCAGACCGCCTGCCCTGTCACTCCCCCCCACTCCAGAGACATCGTATACCAGCGCCCCGCCTCCAGACGCTCCGACCCGAATACTCCCCCAGGCTCCAACACGCCGGTGAAAATAGCGTAGCGTACGACTTCCACATCACAGGCATTGAAAAGGCGGTCGGCAAGAGAAAGCCGCACCCCACCCGTCCCCTCCGGCAGCTGGAACCGGACATGAACCACGCCGCGCTCGCCATTCGGAAAATTCCAAGTGGCCCCACCAGCCCGGTAATCCGCCCCACTCTCCTCATTCACCAAATCCAAATCATCAAGAAACCGAATCCGCATCGCCTTCCCTCCTTCCCGGTCCGGATGATCAATCCACTCCGCAGCCGGCTTCCGATTGTATGAAGCATGCCCCAGAATCCTTGGAATGTAAGTGTGATGCGTCCATTCACCCAAACCACCCGCAAAATCCTCTGAACGCGATTTCTCCTCAAGCCAGCGTATGTCAAGAATGACCAAACGCCGGTGTTGCGGGTGCTGGCCCAGCGAAACCAATATCCGGTTGTCGTCCAGTGCCACAAACTCGCTTTGATGCTTTCCGCGATCCTCGGGGCCATGAAATGTCGCGTAATCATCCCGATTGCGATGCTCATCAAGGATTACCTCGCGAAAACCGGTCCACGTGCGGCCCTCATCCCGGGAAACAGCCGCATGGTGTGAATCGCGATTCGTAAAAACATCCTCCCAGGTGTCGCTTGTCGCCGTTCTCAATTCGGGCAGCGGATGGGTGTTTGTCCACAGCACAATCAATGCACCATCCGGAAGACGCCCGACCGTGGGCATCGTCAATGTGCCGAAAAATCGCGAAGGCTCACCCTCCGTCCAGGTCTCCCCATAGTCGCTCGACCACGCCTCGTAATGCTGATCCTGCGACGTTCGACACAACAACCACAGACGCCCGTCGCGCAACTCCACAACCGATGCCTCAACACCGTTGTTGCGCCAACGCACACCAAGATGCTCACCCCCGGCCTGATGCGAAGGCGCCGACACAACCGAACCGGACGGCTTCCACGTCAGCCCTTCGTCATCCGAAATATGAAACTCCACACCCCGATGCCGGTCATGATGCGGCACCAGAATCCTGCGTCCGTCATTCACGAAAACCGGCCCACGCATGATCCCTCCCAAAGTCAGCAGATCATCTCGGTGGTCACGCCAACGATTCGACAACTCCCCGTCCCGCGTTACCGCCAGCCACTCGCCGTCGATCCCACCGCGACTGAGGAACACATGACTCCGCACCGGCTGGATCCGAATCCACTCACCCGTCCGCGGATTGCGGGCAAAACCCGGAGCCTCCTTCGGAATTCCACCAAAATTCGGCGGATGCGAATCCGGGGCCTCACGCTCCGTCCAAGTTTCTCCATTATCCTCACTCAACAAATAGAACCGACATTCCCGATCCCCGGAGTAATGCCGAATCTCACGATCATCCACCCGCACAAGACCCCGACCGCCATCCGCTGGCGGCACACCCACCACACGCGGTGCCGATACCCCACCCCCAAGCACCATTCCACCAATCACAATCCAGACCCCGCTGATTATCGCAACACACTTCATTGTAAAACATCACCCAGTCCCACCCCAAACTCCACCCCGTCCAACCGGTCGCCTCAACCTGCCACTCCCCATCATCGGACCTGGTCCATATCAAGAAATAGTTGCACCCAATGCTGCCGCCCTACCTAGGGGATCATCTTGTTCGCCAAGGCCCCCTGGCACCATTCTGCCTGGCCAAACTTCCAACCTGGCAAGCATCCAGGCATCGGCCGACGGCCACAGCCTCCATCACGGAAGAATACTCGCACCTTTGGCTCCCCGACTACAGAATATCAAATTGCCTGGGCATAGCCCATTTTTGATCCTGCATTCTCGCCGATCTGCCCGGGAATCAAGCCTATCATGGCCCTCCCAGCGAGCGCGAACGACTCACCTCCGGGCAATGCTGACTCATTCGTGCCCTTGACGGCAAACCGCCACAGTAGCCACTTTCATCCCCGCTTTCCCGCGCTTCAGGGTCTGCGCGCCCTCCTACAGGGAAACTTTCCGCTTCATGTGGCGCTTTCCGGTCAAGCCCCTCTCGACTCGACTCCTCCCACATCGCCCCAAAAGGTTCATCCTTCTCCAGCATGCGCCGGTGGCGCGCCACCAAATCCTTGTTCCGGGGACGTCTGGGACGACCCTCCCCCCAAAGAAGCCGAAGGCCTGCCAGAGCTAGGTCGTCCCCTCGGACAGCGGCACCAAATCCATTCCAGCGACTCTGCTCTGCGCTAGCCACCATTCCGGCTCGCACCGGATTCAGATCAATATAGCCCGCCACAAAGCGAACCAGCGGCCCAAGTCCCTGGTCACCCTCTTCATGCTCAAGCAGCACACTTCGGAAACGCCCCTCCCACAGGGTCCCTTCACGGCTCTTGCGGCGGTTATACCACTGACTAAACCGCTGCTTGAGCGTCTTCATGAAGTCGCTCAAATTTCCGAGGCGCTGACGGTATGGAAAAAGAAACCGAGCCCGCGACTCCAGATCTCCGCAGCGCTCCCACACCGCGCGCAGGTATTCGCATTTGTTCTCGGAGTATAGATGGGAGAGGCGGCAGAGGATTTCGTCGTCGCTCATCGCCTCCGCATCCACTGGCGGCACCCTTACCAACAAATGGAAATGATTGTCCATCACGCACCAAGACAACAGCTCGATCCCGGCAAAAGCCGCTCCGCCCCGCGCCAGTTCCATGAACTGCAGCTTCTCGCGGCGCTTGATGACGAAACGCTTGTCCACAATGCGCGAGCAGAGGTGATACACCCCCACACGCCCGGGCGCAGCCAGCAATCGCGGGTCTCTCATGCGCCACTCTACCCTCCCCGCAGACCGCCGCAACCAAAAAATAATGAACCAGGTTCAATCTGGTGCAAACCAGGTTCGATCTGGTGCATTATGGTGAAAATCGGTTGTGACAATTTGGTGGGAGGTGTGGTATGCTTGTGGCTTCCGCCAAGCATTTTTCCATCAACCACCACTCGTTTTTTTTGCCCCCCCGGCCCATGCCCGAATCGTCCTCCGGCATTCATCGCATCCTAATTGTCGACCCCGAGGATGAGTTCCTTGAGTGGGCGGCGCGTCATTTGGCAGCGCCCGATGTGGTTGTGCATACCGAGCGCGACGCCGCCCGCGGGTTCGCCTGGAGTCGCGCGGAACGTCCGACGCTGGTCATTGCCGATTTGGCGCTTTCGCCATTTTCCGGGCTTGAGCTTCTTTCGCGGCTTCGGCTTGAAGATCCGGGTGCGCTGGTGATTTTATATTGCGGGAGCCCGCCGAGTTCAGCATTGATCGAAGCGATGCGCCTTGGGTGTTATGATTTCCTTCGCAAGAGCGCGCTGGCTTATGATTTGCGCCCGGTGGTGGAGTCGGCGCTGCAGACCGCCGAGGCGATACGGGAGACAAGCGAGGGCGGCGGTTCCGCAGGTCCGCGTGCGATTGATCCCGGGCGCGCGGGCGAGACATTGATTGGTGATTCCCCGGCGATGCAGGAGGTTTTCAAACTGGTGGGGCGTGTGTCGCGATCCGACGTGCCGGTGTTGATTACCGGAGAGTCGGGTTGCGGGAAGGAAGTGGTGGCGCGTGCCGTCCATCAATTTTCGCCACGGTCCGCGAAGGCATTTGTGGCGATCAATTGCGCTGCCATTCCTGAGAACCTTCTCGAGTCGGAGCTATTCGGTCACGAGAAGGGGTCGTTCACAGGAGCGATGCAGCGCCGCATCGGGCGTTTCGAGCAATGCGGTGAGGGCACACTGTTCCTTGATGAGGTGGCGGAGATGCCGGTGCTGGTGCAGAGCAAGCTGCTGCGTGTTCTTCAAGAGGGTGAGTTTTCGCGGGTGGGTGGCAATGAGACCCTGCGCACGAATGCCCGGATCCTAGCGGCGACAAACCGTGATCCCGAGCGTGCGATTGCCGAGGGTGCCTTTCGCGAGGACTTGTTCTACCGCCTCAACGTGGTGCGGATTCATCTTCCCCCATTGCGCGAACGAGCCGCCGATATCCGCCCACTTGCTTCGTTTTTCCTCTCGCGCCTCTCCCGCGAGCGCGGAGGTCGGGCGCTGCGATTTTCCGAGGCGGCGCTGGATCTTCTCGAGTCCTACAACTGGCCAGGAAATGTGCGCGAGCTGGAGAATGTGATCCATCGGGCGGCTGTCCTCACCACCGGCGACATTCTTATGCCCAAGGACCTGCCGGTGGCTCCGTTGGCAGGCGACTCACACCGTGCCACCGATGCGGTGTTGGACCACTTTTTGTCGGCGGCGGCGCGGGGTCACGGTCCGGCGCTTTCGGGTCTTCGCCGGGCGCTGGAGGAGAGGGCTTTGCTTTTTTGTGGTGGCAATGCGGAGCAGGCGGCGAGGCTTGTCGGTCGCGACCGCAGCTTGGAAAACATGAATTCACCGGCGCCATCCTTGGGACCGGCGGAACCAGAACGGTTTGGTGGCCCTACTGGCGGCAAGGTGGTGCCACCGAGCGCTGCGAAAAAGAAAGCCGCAGGAAAAAAGCGAATCAAGCCCTCTGGGAGCGGCTGATTGGTGCACCCGAGAGGAATCGAACCTCTACCTGAGGCTCCGGAGGCCTCCGTTCTATCCGTTGAACTACGGGTGCGTTGCGACGGAATGAAAATAAGGCACTCCTCACCACTCATTTCAATGCCCGATTGACAAAAATTTCGCACCCCGGCAACCGCCGAAGTGCGCCCAGCCTCCAAAACCCGGGTTGCGCCGCAGGCGGGCCGCCGCAACAGTAGGCCATGGCTCTACAGAAAGCAGTTGTGCAGGTGCCGGCGAGCACCAGCAATCTGGGCCCGGGCTACGATTGCCTGGGCTTGGCGCTGAAAATCTACAACCGGGTGACTGTCGAACGCGCGCCACAGGGATCTCCTCCTCAGTGTGAACCGCACCACCCGATGGTCGCGGAAGCCGGCGAAGCATATTTCCGGCGCTCGCGCCGCGATCCGTTCGCCTATCACTGGAGCGTGGAGGGCGAGGTTCCGGTTTCGCGCGGACTGGGCAGCAGTGTCACCTTGCGGCTTGGGATCCTTTGCGGGCTCAACGCCCTCACCGGTTCGCCGCTGGACCAGCGCCACCTTTTCGAGATTTGCTCGGAGTTAGAAGGCCACCCGGACAATGCCGGTCCCGCAAGTTTTGGTGGGTTTGTGGTCGCTGACGCCCATTTCGACTACTACCAATTTGATGTCGAGGAGGCCCTCCGCTTTGTGCTGTTGATTCCAGACTACGAGGTACTCACCGAGGAGGCGCGCAAGCTGATGCCTTCGACCATCGCCCACGGCCAGGCGGTGGCGAACACGGGCAATGCCTGCAAAATCACCGCAGCCATCGCCACGCGTCAGTACCACCAACTTCGTGGGAACTTCGAGGACTACCTTCACCAGCCCTACCGCAGCAACCTCGTTCCCGGCCTGCAGGAAATCATTGATGCCGGCAAGGCTGTGGGAGCCATCGGCGGGTTTCTCTCTGGTTCCGGATCGACCATTGCCTGCCTTACCCTGCGTGACGACGGCGAAAAAATTGGCCAGGCGATGCGCATGGCCCACCCCTCTGTCCGCGAGGCGGAAGTCCGCATCGTCACCGCCGACAACGACGGAGCACGCGTCCTGTTCACCGAATGAAGGAGTGGTTGGAACAAGTCGAGCAATACGGGATCGGCGTCATTCTCGGTCACAACCGATCGCGCCGCGCCAATCTTCTTCGTGTTGCATTGCTCCTGTTTTCCGTGCTGTATGCGGCGCTGGTCCGCCTACGGCTTCTGTTCTTCCGCCAGCGTGTGATCCGCGACCGCGACCTGGGCTGCATGGTGGTCTGCATCGGCAATCTCACCGTGGGTGGCACCGGCAAGACGCCGGTGGTGGAAATGTTCGCCCGTGCGCTGCGTGAGCGCGGGCGCAGGGTGGCTGTGCTCAGCCGCGGCTACAAGAGCGAGCGCACCCCGCGAAAGCGCCGTTCGCCGGCTCGCCTCATCCGCGACGCGCTGGCCGGCCGCCAGCCTCCGAAACCGGAGCCGCGCATCGTGTCCGACGGCACCGATATCCTACTCGACTCCCGGTTCGCCGGCGACGAACCCTGGATGCTCGCCCGCAACCTTCCCGGCGTACCCGTCATCGTCGACAAAGACCGTGTCAACGGCGGGCGCCACGCCATCCAGCGGCTGGGTGCCGACACCCTCCTGCTCGACGACGGCCTGCAATACCTGCGCCTTCGCCACCGCCTCGACATCGTCCTCATCGACCGCACCGCTCCATTTGGTAACGGGTTTCTGCTTCCGCGCGGCACACTCCGCGAACCTCCGCGCAGCCTGCGCCGCGCCAGTTACATCCTCATCACCAAGTGCGACGGTGCATCCAACGACGAACTCATCACCCGCATCCGCCGCCACAACCGCACCGCTGAAATCATCGAGTGCCGGCACTCCCCCCGCTATCTTGAGCACCTTGTCACGGGCGAGCGCCTCCCGGTGACCGAACTGGAGGGAAAATACGTTGGAGCCATCAGCGGCATCGCCGTGCCTCAGAGCTTTGAGGGCGGACTGAGCCGCCTTGGTGCCCATGTCGAGGTCAAGCTCCGCTTTGCCGACCACCACCGCTTCGACGCGCCGGAAGTCACCGCCTTCATGCGCCGCTGCCTCGACCGCGACCTGGCTATGGTCGTGACCACGGAGAAAGACGCTGTCCGCTTTCCCACGCTCGAGCGCTACGACCTTCCTCTCTACTTTTTGCGCATTGAGATCGAGGTGATCAATGGCCACGAGCACTTCGAGGCCTGCATCGACCGCATTTGCAATCCGGCCCCCGCACCCATCCGGCGCTTGCCTTCCGCCGCATTCTCCCCATCGTAATCCGCCATCCGCCTTCCGCCGCATTCTCCCCATCGTAATCCGCCATCCGCCCCACCCATGCTCCGAGGAAAGAAAATCGCCGTCACCATGCCCGCGTACTACGCGGAGAAAACCGTCGAGCGCACCTACCGCCAGATCCCGCTCGACATCGTCGATCACGTGATTCTCGTCGACGACGCCTCAAAGGACCGCACCTACGAAATTGCCAAGTCACTCGGCATCGAGGCCTACCGCAACGAAAAGAACCGCAACTACGGAGGCAACGTCAAGCGCTGCCTCTCGCTTGGCCTGGAGAGTGGAGCCGACATCGTCATCCTCCTCCACCCCGACTGCCAGTACACCCCCCAGCTGGTCATTGCGATGGCCGCGATGCTCATCGACACGCCTTACGACCTCTGCCTCGCATCGCGCGTGTCTGGCCGGGGTGCTCTCTCCGGCGGCATGCCCGTGTGGAAATATCTGGCCAACCTTGGACTCACGAATTTCATGGACGTATGCCTCGGCTGCCGGCACACGGAATACCACACCGGCTACCGCGCCTACACCCGCGAGCTGCTTGAGAAAGTTCCCTTCACCACCCATTCCGACGACTTCATCTTCGACAACGAAACCCTCGTCGCCGCCATGGACCACGGCTTCAAAACCTGTGAAGTCACCTGCCCCACCGTCTACGAGGAGGACAGCAGCTCGATCAGTTTCGCGCGCAGCGTTCGTTACGGGCTGGCCTGCGTCGGCGTGAGCGTGCCCTATCTGTTTCGCCGCATCGGACGCCGCATGGGCGGATGAATCCCGCCCTCGATGAACACCCTATCCGCCGATTTTTTCCAGCAGGACCCCGTAACCTGTGCCCGCGCGCTGGTGGGCTGCCTCGTGATCTCTGGAGAGTGCGCGGGTCGTATCGTCGAGACCGAGGCCTACTCGGCTGAAAACGACGACGCCTGCCACACAGCCACCCGCCCCTCCGCCCGGGCATTTATCGCCGCCCATCCACCCGGCGCCGCGTACGTCTACCTCAACTACGGCGTGCACTGGATGCTCAATACCTTGGTCAAACCCACCGGCACCCCCCATGGCTTCGTCCTGATCCGCGCCCTCGAACCCCTGCAAGGCATTCCCCTGATGGCCCGCCGCAGAAAAGCCGCCCGAAAAACTCCGCCACCGAAAAACGACACGCGCTGGCTTTGCTCGGGCCCGGGACGTCTGGCCGCCGCCCTCGCCATCCGCCAATCACACCACGGCACCGACCTCTGCAATCCGGACGCGCCCCTTCGGTTCGCCCCACGCCCCGCATCCTCCCCTGCCCCAGGCATCCTCGCCTCGCCACGAATCGGCATCACCCGCGCCACCGATCTTGCGTGGCGTTTCACCGAAAAAGACAGCCCCTTCGTCTCGGTGCCGGCGCGCGGAAAGTAGGGGTGGGGCAAACTCCACCCGCTGCGCTTCGCGCACTTTTCCGGTTGCTCTGCGGCAGAACCGAGCCACAACCGACTCCACCGCAAACTTCACGATCAGCAGGGCTTGAAAGCCCTTTTTCGAAAAAACCCCTCAAAACCGCTTTGATTTCCCTAATTCAAGCCTGAACTGACATCCAGATACTGCTGGATTTCCAAGTTGCCAACTACCGCTAAAAGCCACCGGGCAAGAAAGAGTCTCTGGTGCGTGGATACCTTTCAGGCCGCTACGGGGGAATCCCCTACATTCCCGAAGGTCTCTTCGCACCTGATGAAACCGGGGTAGAGGAGTAAGCCGTCATCCCATGAAAAAGCCGCGGCGTCGAGATCTCAAAAGTCACTTTGGCGGAGGGTTCATCCAGGAATCGTTCGCCCGCCCCACCGCACAATCCAAGCCTCCGAAAAGCATCCTAATTGTCACCGAAGGGCGCAATACGGAACCGCTCAACCTGAGGACCCTCGCCGCCCATTGGAGCCTACACCCTCATGTGACCACCATCGAGCCCGGTGGCGAGGGCATTCCGGCCAATCTCGTTAAATAGGCTTTGGATGTGTGGGAGCAAAGGGCCGAGTACGACAAAAATGACAAGCTCCCTTACAATGCACTCAGGGAATTTGACGAAACCTGGATTGTTTTTGACACCGAGCACGCCAAAAGGCAAGGTCGCCTGAAGGATGGCATTCGAATGGCTGTGGAACATGGAATCCAGATTGCCCACAGCAGTCCATGTTTCGAGTTCTGGCTCTCTCTCCATTACGAGCTGAAGGCACGCCCTATGACCACAAGCAGGCAAGCCTGTGCCTTGTTCGAAGAAGTGGCCGGTTTGAAAAAGGGCAGCTATTCGAAAACCACGGGTGCCGCATCGAACCTCATCCATAGACTCATCTTCCTCGTGCCAACCGCAGTGCGAAACGCGGAGCGACTTCCACAGCATCAGTACCTCGACGCCTTTCCCGCCACACCCTCCACGTCGGTCCAAAGCCTCGTCCGATCCATGCACGAGACACTGCCGGAGGCGATGAAGGATCGTTTTCCTCTGCCACAATAAAAGTAGCAAATGTTAATATTCAGCGATCGATTTTGGGGAATTTGCGCTCAAAGTCAGGGGGGCATCTCCGAGTTCCGAAAGCAGCGAGGTTATGGCATGCGGGAAGTTCAAGGGGGCTAATTTCCGGATGCCCAGCGGCACAATCGGGCTATTGTTTTCCCATGCCACGCATTGCCCTGCTGCAAAACCGAGCCACAGCCGATCCCGCCGAAAATCTCGCCGGCACCATCGAATCACTTCGCGAGGCCGCCGCCGCCGGAGCCCAAATCATCTGTACTCAGGAAATGTGCACCACCCTCTATTTCTGCCGCGATCAGGATTCCGCCCACTTCGACCTCGCCGAGCCCATGCCCGGTCCGGCCACGCAAGCCTTCCAAAAGGCCGCCGCCGAAGCCGGGGTTGTCGTGGTGGCCGCCGCCTTCGAGCGGCGCGCCCCGGGCCTCCATCACAACACCGCCGCCATTATCGATGCCGACGGCGCGCTCCTTGGCCTCTACCGCAAAATGCACATTCCCCAGGATCCCGGGTTTGAGGAGAAATTCTATTTCACGCCGGGCGACACGGGTTACCGCGCCTGGCGCACGCGCTTCGGCACCATCGGTGTGCTGATCTGTTGGGATCAGTGGTTTCCCGAAGCCGCCCGCCTCACGGCAATGCAGGGCGCACACATCCTCTTTTACCCCACCGCCATCGGTTGGCTGCCGGAGGAAAAGCAGGCCCTCGGGGAACGCCAGCACTCTGCCTGGGAAACCGTTCAGCGCGGACACGCCATTGCCAACGGCTGCTACGTCGCCGCCGCCAACCGCACCGGCACCGAGGGCCACACAGAATTCTGGGGGCGATCCTTTGTCGCCGACTACTGCGGCGAGGTCACCGCCCGCGCCGCCACCGCCGAAGAGCGAATCCTCTACGCCGACTGCGATTTTGCCGCCATGGAGGAGCATCGACGCATGTGGCCCTTCTTCCGCGACCGCCGCATCGATTCCTACCAAGGCCTCCTCCAGCGCTGGGGCACAGCGGCCGACCATCCCAGCCAGCCATGAGCGCACCGCCACAGACACCCACCGCCGCGGTCGCAGGCTTCACCATGCCTGCGGAGTGGGAGCCCCAGGAGGCTGTCTGGATGAGCTGGCCGGTTGACCCCCGCCTCTGGCCCGGCCGCCTCGAAGCCATCCAAGGCATCCTCGCCAACCTCGCCGCCGCCCTGGCCCGACACATCAACGTGCGCATCAACGCAGATCCCGCACACCACGCCGGAATCCGCAGGGCTCTCAAATCCTCCCGGGCCGACACACTGGCCATCGAACTTTTCCCCCACCCCACCAACGACGTGTGGTGCCGCGACCACGGCCCCACCTTTGTCCGCCACCGCGACACTGGCGAGATTGCGCTCGTCGATTGGACATTCAACGCCTGGGGCGAAAAATTCGAACCTCACAACCTCGACAACGAAGTGCCGCAGCGTATCGCCGAATCCCTCGGCCTGCGCCGCTTCCCGGTCAACTTCACCTTCGAGGGCGGCGGCCTCGAAGCCGACGGCGAGGGCCGCATCCTCACCACCGAATCCGTAGCCCTCAACCCGAACCGCAACCCGGGGATCATGCGCAGCCAAGCTGATGAAATCCTTCGCCAATCCCTCGGCGCGGATGAAATCATCTGGTTGCCCTCCGGACTGGAAGGCGACGACACCGACGGCCACATCGACACGCTCACCCGCTTCACCGCTCCGGGCACCCTCCTCACGGCCGTGGAGCCCAATCGCAGCGACCCAAACCACGCCATACTCGAACAAAACAAACAGCTCCTCATCGACGCCGGCCTGGAGGTCATTGACCTGCCACAGCCGCCGCCCATCCCGGCACCTTCCGGGTGGCGCGAGTCCCGCCTCCCCGGCACCTATGCCAATTTCCTCATCACCAACGGCGCGGTGCTAGCCCCGGTGTATGGATTTCGGAAAGAGGACGACCATGCCCTAGGCATTCTGCGCCAGGCATTTCCCGGGCACAAAGTCACCCCATTCGACTGCCGCGAAATCCTGCTCGAAGGTGGAGCCATTCACTGTCTCACCCAGCAACAGCCCGCCGCCACCACCCCCCAAGACCGCGCCTGATTTTGTAAAAATGGAAAATTCGCGGACAACTTCGGACATTCCGGAGCGTTTATGTAGATGCAATGAACAAGCAGACCCTCATCATCATCGGCGTCGTCTGGGCGGGCAGTGTGGCAGGTGCATACTGGACCGGCTCCCGCGGCCAGGCCCCGGCATCGACCGCCGACACCACGGCAACGGCCCCTGCCGCTGGCACATCATCCGTATCCTCGTCCCGCGCGCCCTGGTCCTCTGGGAGCAGCTCCGGACAAGTTGAGGAGGGAGGCTCATCATCCGCAGTTTCTTCTCCGGCTCGCGCACTGACTCGATTTAAATCGGCGGGCAATATCACCAATGCCCTCGACCGGCAACGCGCCTTCCTCGAAGCCATCGAAAGCATGGACTCCGAGGCCTTTGCCGAAGCCGCCCAGTGGCTCAGCGAAAATGGAGGTGGTATGGAAAACCGCATTCAATCGTACAACCTGATGTACGCATGGGGCAAAACCGACCCGGAAGCGGCACTCGCCTGGGCCGCTGAAAACGACCCACGCCGCAACGCCGCGCCCGCCCTCATTTCATGGGCCGAGAACGACCCCATCCGCGCCGCCGAATGGGCGCGCGAGAACCCAACCGCCGGCGGCGGCTGGCAGGCCCGCGGTGGCGGTGATTCCGAAAATTGGAGTATGGTCAGCGTAATCAACGGCGCAGCCCGCACCAATCCCACCGTAGCCGCCGAACTCGTATCTACCATGGAATTCGGTCGCGCCCGCGGAGCCGCCCTCAACACCGTGCTTGATACTTACTGGGAAAGCAATCCGGAGGCTGCGCGCCAGTGGGTTCTCTCCCTCGAAGACGAGCGCCTGCGTGCCGGAGCTGCTTCCAGCGTCGCGTCGCGCATGGCGGCAGACAACCCGCAGCAGGCCCTCCAATGGGCCTCACGCCAAGCTGATTCGGATGCAAGATCACGCGCCACATCTTCGGCGGTCTCCACATGGGCCCGCCAGGATCCCAATGCCGCAGGCACCTGGCTCAGTTCTCAGCCCTCCGGCCCTGAATACGACGCCACCCGCGCCGCTTTCGCCACCACCATCCGCCGCGACGATCCCGCCGCCGCCGTGGCTTGGACTGCCACCATCACCGACGGCAGCACACGCGAACGCGCCCTGGTGAACATCGCCCAAGGCTGGATGCGCGACGATGCGGATACCGCCCGCGCCTACCTTTCCCAGCAACCAGATCTGCCACGATCCGTTCAGCGCGTCATCCGTGGCCGCGGTAACTAGTAAGGCAAACCTCGTTTCAAACCGCCCCCCACTTGGCGTCAAACTGTGGCGGAGATCTGAAGTGAATAGCGCTTGCTTCTTCAGGCGCTGTTTTCCTTCGCGTGAAAGCGACCAATGATCGCCTTCACGTTGCCGTGCTCACACGCTATCCCATCGCTCCCAGCCGTTCGACACAATCGGCGACGAGTTGGGGACCGTGGTAGATGAATCCGGTGTAAAGTTGGATGAGCGTGGCTCCCGCCTCGATTTTTTCGGCGGCATCGGCGGCGCTGTGGATTCCTCCGACGCCGATGATGGGGATCGAGGGATCGAGCACGCCGCGCAGGCGGCGGATCACTTCGGTGCTGGCGTCGCGCAAAGGCAGGCCGGACAGACCGCCGGTTTCCTTCGCGTGGGGCAGGCCTTCAACAGTATCCCGAGCCAGCGTGGTATTGGTGGCGATCACAGCATCCACTTTCGTCTCGGCAAAAACCCCGGCCATGGCGGTGAGTTCGCCTTCGCCCAGATCGGGAGCTATCTTGATGGCGACGGGCAGCGGAGCCCCTTTCTTGCGGGCAAGGGCGTCGCGCTCTTCCATCAGCGGTTCGATCACGCCGCGCAGTGCGTCGGCAGCCTGAAGTTCGCGCAGGCCTGGAGTGTTGGGCGATGAAAAATTGACGGCAATGTAGTCAGCCACCGGGGCGGCGGCGCGCAGGCAGGCGAGGTAGTCGTCCACAGCCCGTTCATTAGGCGTGATCTTATTGCGCCCGATATTGACGCCGAGGATGCCCCGGTAGCGGCGCTTGCGCAGTCGTGCTACGGCAGCATCCACCCCGCCATTGTTGAAGCCCATGCGATTGACAATTCCCTCGGCCGTCACCAAGCGAAAAAGCCGAGGCTTCGCATTCCCCGGCTGCGCAAGCGGCGTAAGCGTCCCGACCTCGATAAACCCGAAACCAAGGGCCCCCAGCGCATCCACCGCCACGGCATCCTTGTCGAGCCCGGCGGCGAGGCCCACCGCATTGGGAAACTCAAGGCCCATGCAACGCACCGGTGTTCCCGGCGGCGGGGCGTCGCCGCGCAAACCGAGGAAGCGGCTCACCCCAAGTCCCGCCATGGTCACATGGTGTGCCGTCTCCGGATCCAGGTGGAAAAGGGCCTCGCGGGCCAGAGGATAGGCGAGGGCGGCAGTGCGGGCAGTGCGGGAAAACGTGCGATCCATGTGTTTCCCACTGATGGCGCAGGCCGCGCCCCCGCGCAAGTGCGGCGGGGGGCGGCGGTAGGGACGATGCGAATGCTGCTTGGGCGCAGGCCCCTTGGTTTGGGCCTCTTTCCGGTTGCTTTAGCCGTGCATCGGCGGTTGGGTGGGCACATTCCGGCGGCCCGTCCGCCACGTCATCCCATCACCGACATTTCCTCTCACCATGGCCGAAAAAGAAAGCGAAAAAATGGAGAAACTCGTCAGCCTTTGCAAGCGCAGAGGCTTCATCTTCCAGTCCTCCGAAATCTACGGCGGCATCAACGGATTCTGGGACTACGGCCCGGCCGGTGCCGAGCTGAAACGCAACCTGCGCGACCTCTGGTGGCAGACCATGACCCGCGATCGCGACGACGTCGTCGGCCTCGATGCCACCATCGTCCTGCATCCGAAAGTGTGGGCGGCCTCTGGCCATGTCGACACATTCACCGACCCGATGGTCGATTGCAAAACCTGCAAAGGACGTTTCCGCGCCGACCAACTCGACGACACACCCTGCCCGCAAAAACCCTCGAAATGCGTCGCCGCCTGCGAAGGCGAGAAAACAGAGCCCCGCGCCTTCAACCTGATGTTCCAGACGCACGTCGGACCGGTGATCAGCGACGAGAACAAAGCATACCTGCGCCCCGAAACCGCGCAGGCGATTTTCGTGCAGTTCAAGAACGTCTTCGAAAGCTCGCGGGTGAAGATCCCCTTCGGCATCTGCCAAATCGGCAAAGCCTTCCGCAACGAGGTCAATCCACGCAATTACACCTTCCGCTCGCGCGAGTTCGA
>SLCJ01000166.1 GCA_007125835.1 Verrucomicrobiales bacterium
ATTTCTCTCTTGCTCTTATTTGTTGAATTCGATATGATGGCGGCAATGAGGGATTTTCCGCATCCGCCGCTGCTGCGGGCCATCGCTGTGGTGGCGTGTGGATTGGCCGTCGGTTGTGCTCCCGGCGGCGGGGATGCGGATGAAGCGGACACCCCGGCCGATGCCGAAATCCGGAACGAGGCGGATGCTGTGATCGAATCCCGTCCGGCGGACCCACTGTCTGCCGCCGAGCGCGAGGAAATGCTGCGTGAGATTGTGCCAAACCTGGAGCGGATCCTGGGACGGAGGCTTGAACGTGTGCATACCACCGTGGTGCGGCAGTTTGAACTCGACGAGGAATTGAGCCAACACTTGGCCAACCGCCTCGATGGCCTCGCATTGGCCGAGATTGATTTATGGAAGGAACACCTGCGCCAGCCCGGCACCAGCCCCACCGAGCTGTTTCAAGTCGCTGACAATCCGGACCATTTGGAACGCCTTCATGAAATTGTCGCGGAAGTTCTGGACGAGGAGGATTTCGCCCGCTTCGCAGCCCAGCAACATCAACGGCTCGCACGGCGAATCGAGCGTGAGGCAAATCGCGAGGTGACTCGCCTTCGCCGCAGCCTGGATCTCAGCGAAGACCAAGCCGACCGCGTCTTCGAAATCGTTGTGCGGTCCCACGATCCGCGTTTGCTGGCGGCCACACCCACCGGCAGCGGGGATCCGCCCGAGGTGCCGCCACAGGATACCCCACCCGAGGAAGAAATCCGCGCGATCCTCGAACCCCACCAAATCGAAGCCTACAACGAGGAACTGCGGGACAGGGAAGAGGCGGCGCGGCGGTGGGACCGGCGATGGAGTCAGCCGCACGGCAGCGACAGTTGAAACCACTCGCGCGGGTTAGCGGCGCATGCCCGGCACCCCACCATGGCCCGCGAAACGCCCGCGCCGCCCCTGCGTCTCCCCGGCGCGCAGCTCGAAGAAATCGATTTCATTGCCGTGGCGTCCGGTTCGTCCGCGCCCGCGCCCGCCAAACATCCAGTGACGACCCGAGCGGCCATCCCGCCCTGTGTAGATCATGACGTGGGTGATCGCCGGCCAACGCCGCCCGGAATCAAACGTGCCGCTCCAGAAGAGCAGATCCCCCGTACGCAGACGGCGCAGCGTGCGCTCGTCGAGCCGTGATGTGCGGCGGAGCGTCCTTTGCCTGGCCAGCCAGTGATACTGGTGATTCGACTGCCGCGGCACGTAGCGGTAGCCCAGCCGCTGGAGCGTGGCTTGCACGGCGCCAGAACAGTCGAGCCCGCCGCGCCGGGGGTCGGACGAGCCGAATTGGTAGGACAGGCCGCTGCGCGCGAGTTCGTCGCAAACCCGCAGCATGGCGGCCACTCTCGGAGCTTGGTTCGGGATCACGACACGGGAGGCGATGCGGTCGGCCTCGGCGCGAAGGTGGCGGGACGTCGTGGCACAGCCGACCAGCCCGGCAAAAGGTGTGGCAGCGCACGAGCCCAGGGCAAGGAGAAGGCGGCGGCGGTTCATGGGGGACACCGATCCATCAGAATCCATGTCGTGCCAGTGAAAAGATGCCGCTTTCACGATTGCCCGCAGCCACCCGCAGCGCCACATTGCGCGATGGAAAAGGACTCCGCCCCACTCTCTTTCCGCTGCCCGGTCTCCGGCGCGGCCCTTTCGGAAGCGACATCGGAGTGTCTCGGGCGAATCAATGCCATGCTCGGCAAGGCCGACCAGCCGCTGTGCCTGCCGGAGGGCACACAGGTGTCGCTGCCGCTGCGAGCCGCTTTCGTTCCGGCGGATGAAACGTTTTTCTATCCGGTGGCTGACGGCATCCCGGTTTTGCTGCCCGAAATGAGGCTCACGCTCGCCACACCCTCCGGGCCGCCCTGATCACAAGCGGTCGAGGTCGATAAAATCACCACCGCCGGCATTGGGGTCGGCGGAAGATGGTTGTTGGCCATGCCCTGGAGGTGGCGCGGGCGCAGGCTGCGCGCCGGGAGCCACTTCGGGAAGCCGGGGCACGGGACCGGTGACATCACGGGTGGCAATCCATCCCACCGATCCATCACGCAACTGCATGCGGTAAAAGGCCCCAGAGCGGCCGGTCAGCGCCAGCGGGGTATTGGCGGGCAGGCTGGTAATGGGAAGCGGCGGATTGCCAGTGCGCTGGAAGGCGGCCAGCGGATGCTGGCCGAATACCTCGGCATCGGAAATGGCGGTGACGGGGCCCGTCGGCCGGAACATGGTGGGGCCACCTTGTTCGGCGGCGGGCCGCGTCCCGACACAGGAGGCAATGGCGAGCGCGAGGACGGCCGCGAAAGCGGCCACAACGGGGCGGGGCATGGCGTTCATTGGGTGGCGGTGGCGAAGAGATAAAAGCTCCGGCTCCGGGGAATGTTTGCCCGCCCCGGCATCGGCGCAAGCGGCATTTTCTCCGGCTGACCCTTCCCCGCCTCACACCATGGCTGGCGATGGTGCCACGCCAAGCTCCTCGGCAAGCCCCTGGAAAAACAGAAAACCCCAGCCGCGCGGCGAGTCCGCCCAGTCGGCATCATAGTGGTGTCGCCTTTCCATGAAACGCTCGGGGTGGGGCATCAGCCCGAACACGCGCCCGTTTTCGCTTTGCACAGCGGCAATGCGCTCGCTCGAACCGTTGATGTCGTTCTCATAGATCAGCGGCGCGAGACCTTGCGCGACATACTCGGCGGCGAGTCCATCGGCAGCCACAAACCGCCCCTCCGCATGAGCCACCGGCAATTCAAAATGATCGGGCAGATGCTTGAGAAAGGGACTGCGCCGGTCGGTGACGTTCAGCCCTGCCCAGCGGCACATGAACCGGCCGCTGGTGTTGTCGATCAGGCTACCGGTGGGCAACAGCCCGAGTTTGAGCAAAATCTGGAAGCCATTGCACACGCCGAGGATATGTCCCCCGCCGTCGGCAAAGCTCCGCAGCGCGTCGCCGAGACGGGCCTCGATACGAAGTTGTGCGATGCGCCCCGCCATGACGTAATCGCCGTAGGAAAATCCGCCGCTGAGCATCACGAAGTCGGCATCCCGCAACGATCCGCTGTCGGCTTGGCTGATGGGCAGCGTGGTGGTGTCAAAACCCACGGCCGCCAAGGCCCTGGCCGACTCCACATCACAGTTGGTTCCAGGGAATTTGAGCAGCAGGGCGTGCGGACGGTCGGTATTCATAGGACGAAGTCGGGGCAGGCGGCGCATTCCGCCGCATAGGCCGTAACGATGGCACCCGCCGCCCCGGTTTGCAAGCCGGGGCGGCGGGTGCCTGGATGGCTTGCGGAGTCCGGTCAACCCGAACCCCGCAAGCCGGCGGTTTGATCCGCGCGCTTAGTCGTGATCTTCCTCGAGGGTCGGCAGGTCGAGAAGGTTCTCGTAGTCCTCAAGCGTGCCTCCGGAAAGGCAGCACTCAATGATCGAGCGCCCCTCGGGAATGAGATCCTTGTCGAGGAACTGGCGCAACTCGTTGTGGAAGAAGTTTTCCAGCATCTCCGCGCCCAGGTCGTAGGCAGCGGATCCCACTTCCGGCTGCTGATCCACTTCGAAGAACCAGTGGCCGATGGTCCGACCTTCCACCACAATCGAACCCGGTGTGAAACCGAGCAACGGACAGCGGGAGGCATTGACCTGATTGCGGGAAAAGCGTGCACTTCCACGCCGCGCGAGATACTCACGGGTGATCCACTGCGGCATGAAGCTGGTTTCCCAGGCACCGATGTGCTGGTTGGGAATCAGCACGTAGCGAACATCGGGAGTCTCGATAATCTGCTCCAGCAACAGGTTGGCATGATCCACACGGCGCCCGGTGGCGAAAGGCCAGTAAGATCCCACACCCTCCGAGGACATGCCCTCGCTCTCGACAATGCTCGGATTCGCATGTCCGCGCGGGGCAACCAAGCGCCACAGCCACGCCAGCGACGGCGGCAACAGGTGGAACAGGCCGATGATGCCGTAGGTCGGGGTCTGCCGCGTGCAAGGTGGGGTGCGCACACCCATGCTGCGGATGTTCACATCCACCGCTCCGCGGACCACACCGGGAATCGAACGCCGCGGAATGATCACCCGCGGATTCGGGCAGGGCACGCCGGGCTTGTCCTCGGTGTGCTCCCAGATCAGTGTCGTCGCCCCGGGCTGCCCCTGGAGGTTGAGAAACAGAAGCGGCTCCGGGGGATGCACCGTCAGCTCTTCAATATGCGGGTCCACGCCGTAGGAATCGATGTGGTTGCAGCGTACAAACCACGCCTCTTCGGCGTCGAGCAGGCGCAGTTTTCCATTCCCACGCTCCAGCGTAGGATGGCAGAGCGCCATGTCGTCGGTCACCGGGAACAAATCACAGGTGCTCGGCAGAGTCAGCCGCCGTGTCTCGCCGGTCTGGATATTCCGGCCGATCAACAGCGAACCGTCGCGCTGGCGGTGGGCATGCTCCAGCATCTCGCTCTTGCCACCGCCGCTGGCTCCCTCGTGCGAAATCACCAACGCGTTGTCGTATGGTGTGACCACCTTCACCGTCGAGCAGTGCATGGTCACCCAGCGCTCGGTTTCACCGATGTTGAGCAGCACGCCATAGATCCCCTTCTTGGCGCTCGGCCCCGGGTAGAGGTTGTAGCTGAACAGCTCATGCATCTTGCTGCCGCGGTTGTGCACCACCACTTGCTGGCCCTCATAGTGCGTATGACGGAAAGGAGGAGCCACGTAGATCACCGCCTTCGGGTTGAAATCCTTTGGAATCTCCTCAAGCGGAATAATCCCCTGCAGCAGGGCCAGACCAAGGGCGAAGAATCCCGCGTTGTCCGGCGCCACCACGAAGGCATCCACGCCCTTGCCCGCCAATCCGGCATGGAACGCAAACACCGCCAGCGGCTGGGTCTTGAGCCACTCGAAGGTCTCCTCACGCACCGGACCGAACTCCTTGCCAAAACGCTCCGTGTAGCGCGGCTTGTCCGTGGGCTCGGTATCGCC
>SLCJ01000395.1 GCA_007125835.1 Verrucomicrobiales bacterium
GCCGTCTAGGCCATCCAACTCGCCCTCGGGCGCGGGTGGGGGGTCGACTTCCACCGGTGGAATGAATCCGGCGCGCGTGAGCATCGATTCGGCCTGTCCGACAAATGAGGAATCCGGAAAGTCGAGTGTGACTTGTTCGTAGATTGCGCGAGCCTCCTCGATGTCGCCACGTGTTTCGAGGATTTCACCCTTTTTCATGAGTGCGAGCGGAGCCAGGTGGGAGTCGCGGTGGCGGGAGAACAGCGTGTCGAGTTCGCCGATGGCTGCATCCGTGTCGTCCTGGGCAAGCAGGGCGGCGGCGAGGCCGAGTCTTGCTTGGGCGGCCAGGGGATGGCGGGGGAATTCGTCGAGCACGCGGCGGAACGATTCGGCGGCGGCTGTGGGGTCGTTGGCGGAAAGCTGGTTTTCGCCGAGCTTGATGAGGGCGCTGCCGGCTGCCGGGGTGCCGGCGAACTCAGCCACCACACCACGCAGACCTTCGTTGTCGGCGGCGGCGACAAGGGCTTCGCCCGCCCGGACTTCGCGTTGCTGGGCGAGCAGGTTGCGGGCGACCAGCGCGGCCACCAGGCCGAGGATCAGCACGAGGGCGATGACCACCTTTTTGGCGTGATCATCGAGAAAGGCCTCAAGCCGGGTGGGGGCCTCGGCGGAGGAGGAGGGTGCGGTGGGAATCTTCGGCTCGCTCATGGTATTCGTTCGGGGGCAAGGGAGTAGCGCAGAAGTCCATGCAATTCAAGGCCTTTCCTCCGGTAAATCGCTGACAATGGGCAAAAAAGAGGCATCGGGGTGAAATTAAGGCTTGCAATCGCTCCGCAAATGGTCATATCCAAAGGCGAACGGAGAACCGAATCCGAGACCACACACATAACCCACACCAGACACTCATGGCCGACCTCATTGATCCATCCGATTTTGAATCCCTCTGCAAGAAGATCCCCGAGTGGGAGATAGAGGACAACAACAAACTGCTCCGCCTTTTCGAGTTCGATGAATTCAACGAGGCGATCGACTTCGTGAACAACGTTGCCGAGATCGCCGAGGAGGCGCAGCACCACCCCGATATCGACATCCGCTACTGTGCCGTCACGCTCACCCTCACCACGCACGACCTCGGTGGCCTGACCAAGGCGGATTTCGACGTGGCCCGCCGCATCGACAATCTGTTCGACTGACGGGCGTGCCCGGCAGGGGCGAATCCCTGGGCATCCCGGGCATCACATTCTTGTCAGGAACAGCACGGCAATGGTCAGCGCGAAAAGAAGCGCGACCGTGACCAGGAGCAGGGCCAATTTTTTCCGCGACTCGGTGTAGCCGCTGATCGGATCGCCGACATTGTGATAGCGGCGGATCTTGTCGCCCGACACTTGGCGCATCGTCTGGTAGTTCGAGCGCGGGCGGAGCTTGATGCTGGACTTTGGCTTGGCAATCATGCGACAATCCGGAAAAACTGGCTGAATCTGAGACGTGCAGCGAGAATGAGTTCAACTTGATTTTCCCCAAAAACCGGTAGGATGTCAATCTTTTTCTCGTCAAATTTGAAATCTAATTTGTAAAATCAAAAAAGGGGGAAGGCGGAAGAACCGGCTTTCTTTTTCCTCAAAGTGGCTATCCTTAGCGCGTGATCTACGATGCCTTGAACCAAAGCCCCACGGGGCTGCGCACCACCGGCCTGGTGATCGGACTGGCGGTGGCTCTGGCCTACGCAGCGGCGGCGGCCCGGCCCGACCCTGTGATCCGGGGATTGAGGGCCCTGCCCTTTCATGCGTGGGGAGGGCGTCTGCTGATGGCCATGGCCGGGGCATGGGCTTTTTTTCTTTTCCGAGGGCTGGAGCCCGTCGGCATTCCGCGCATGGACATGGGCGAATTCTACCACCTCCGGCCCTACCTTTTGATCTTGATTCCCGTCCTGACGCTGCTGGTGATCTGGCATTGCGGGGAGTTTCTTGCGGTGCGTGCGATTGGCTGCCTGATTCTGCTCGCCGCCGCCATCCCCCTCGATGCCGCGTTTCTCCGCGAACCGGCGAGCCGCCTTTTGTTGGTGGTGCCGGTTTACCTGGCCGTCCTCAAGGCCCTCTTCTGGATTGGCATGCCCTATTTGCTCCGCGACCAGGTCGGATGGCTGACCGCAGACACCGCCAGGTTCCGCATGCTGACCGTTGCCGGAGCGGGTTATGGTCTGATCATCGCCGTCGCTGCTCTGTTTTGGTGGTGATCGCCGCGCTTGTCCGGCGCTTGCACGGTGACCGTGGAAAGGGCATGTTGGGATCATGATGCACCACGACGCCAAGCTGACCATCCACAGCCGCATGGAAGAAGTGCTCGCGGCCCTTCCCGGCGCGAAGCGTGCCCTCTTCGCGAAGTATCACCTGGGGGGGTGCCAGAGCTGCGCATTCGACCCGTCGATCACCCTGGCCGAACTGGCCGCCCGGAATGAGATCGTCGCGGAGGAGATGTTGTCCCACTTGCTGGGCGCCGCCGAGAACGATGCCAAGCTGTTGATTGAGCCCGCCGAATTGAAAAAGCAACTGGAGACGGGTGCCGGCCCCCGGCTGGTCGACATCCGCACCCGCGAGGAATTCGAGGCGGTGGCCATCAAGGGCTCCGAGTTTTTCGACCAGAACCTCCAGCAAAGCCTTTTCGCCCGCGCCGCAGAGGTCGGACCTGTGGTCCTCATCGACCATCTCGGCGATCGCGGGCTCGACATGGCGGCTTGGTTTGCCGGCCATGGATGCCGCGAAACACGGGCGCTCGCCGGGGGAATCGATGCCTGGAGCCGCGAGGTGGATCCCTCGGTGCCGCGGTATCGTATCGAACTCGATTCCCCGCCTGCGGACGCTCCCCCAAGCCCCAGCCATTCCCCCGCATCATGAACGAAGAAACCTATCAGGACGCCCTTGCCAATCCCCGCAACGTTGGCGAAATGTCCGACGCCGACGCCGTCGGCACCGTCGGCAACCCCGACTGCGGCGATATGCTGAGAATGTGGATCAAATTCCGCGAGGAAAACGGGCGCAAGGTGATCGACCGCGCCTCCTTTCAGTCCTTTGGCTGTCAGACCGCCATTGCGGTGGCCTCGATGGCCACCGAGATGCTCAAAGGGCGCACGGTGGAAGAGGCCCGGGCGCTCGATGCTGCCCAGCTCGGCGGCGAACTGGGACCGCTGCCGCCGATGAAAATGCACTGCGGGCAACTGGTCGAAGGGGCTCTGCGCAACGCTCTGGATTCCGGCGCAAACTCGCCGACCACACAAGAACCGGGCGTTGCCCCGCAGGCAGCAGGTGCCACCCTCGCCAGCGACATTGCCAAAAGCAGCCCCTCGCAGGGCGGTCGGCTGCGCATCGTACCGCTGGACAAGGATCAGTAACTGCGCCACTATGGCATTGGTATTGCAGGTGCGCACGAAGCCGAATCTTTTTCAATCGTAACAATAAGAATAACCTAACATGAGTTCAAAAATTAGCCTTACTCGGGATGTCGACGCCATCCAAATTCCCAGCGGCGACACCGTTTCCCTGCCCCAAGGCACGGAAGTCATCATCACCCAGTCTCTCGGCGGCACCTACACCGTGGCGACCCATTTCGGCCTCGCCCGGATTTCTTCTCAGGACGCCGATGCCCTCGGCATCGATCCTGCCAAACAACAGGAAGCCGCCAACAGCGGTGGGGAAGAAGTCGAAGGCGACCTCGAAGCAAAAGTCTGGGGCCAGCTCAAGAATGTCTACGATCCCGAAATCCCGGTCAACATCGTCGACCTCGGCCTCGTCTACGATTGCACCTTGAAGGAGGAGGAGGGCAAGACCACCGCCGAGGTGAAAATGACCCTCACCGCCCCTGGGTGCGGCATGGGCCCCACCATCGCCGCCGACGCGCAATCCCGCATCATGACCCTCGATGGCGTCGATGACGCCCGCGTCGACCTCGTCTGGGATCCGCCCTGGAATCAGGACATGATCTCGGAGGAAGGCAAGATGAAGCTGGGGATCCTCTGAAGAGCCCCTGGAGCGACTCACGGTCCCACTTCCCTTTTTTTGATCTGGGTTTATCGGGAGTTGAGGCGGGTGAAGTGGCCGGAGTGGTTCCAAGGTGCCAAGGTGGTTTCGGGTCTCCGTGTGGGCTGTGTTCCGTATAGCGGCTGTCTGCGATGGCTGGGCACGTTCCAGGCGAGGTGCGCCATCGAATTCAGTGGATTTGAAACCTGAAATCTTCAGCAGGGGGAGTAGGTTGGTCGTGCTTGAGATAGTCATCGACGGCACCGACGAACGGTGCGACATTGTTCTATGACGAGGCCATCGTTTCCCTTTTTTGGATCTTTGGTTCTTGGTGGCCTGGTGGCGCTGGGAATGGGTTCTGTTGGTGGGGCGGCTCCAATGATTTCCGAGTTCATGGCGCAGAACACAGCAACCCTCCAGGACGAGGATGGCGATTGGTCCGACTGGATTGAAATCCACAACCCGACGGAAAACCCGCTCTCACTCGCGGGGTGGCATCTCACCGACCGCGCCGACAACCCGGTGATGTGGGAGTTTCCCGATGTGACGCTCGCTCCCGGCGGGTACCTGGTCGTCTTTGCCTCGAACAAAGACCGGCGCGTGCCTGGAGCGCCGCTTCACACGAATTTCGCACTCGCTGCGGCTGGTGAGTATCTCGGATTGATTGCGCCGGACGGGGTGACGTTGGCCACAGAGTTTGCGCCGGTCTATCCGCCCCAGCAGGCCGATATCTCCTATGGGCTCGCCATGCCCGGCGAGTGGGTGCGGCTTTCCGGAAAAGGCGAGCCGGTGCGCTATCTCGTGCCCGACGAGACCACCGGCCCGGCCATCGGCGAATCCTGGCGCGAGCGCGGATACGACGATTCGGGCTGGTCCACCGGTACGCTCGCCGTCGGCTTCAAAGTGGGTGCGAACGACCCGCTTGGTATGCGAGGGATTTTCGAAACCGATGTGCAGGC
>SLCJ01000088.1 GCA_007125835.1 Verrucomicrobiales bacterium
AGTTGGCAACAAAGGAAGCGGCGCTGCCGAAGCGACCTTCCGGGATCAGGTCGACATTGTTGAAGGAGTTCCATGTGGTGTTCACCGACCCGGTGTTGGCTCCGAGGTCGTTTTCGTCGTCAAACGAGAAATGGGCGACCAGCGAGGCGGATGCGGAGGTGGTGAAACAGGCGACAATCAGGAGCGGCAGCAGGCGTGATTTCATAGCGCGCGGCAATTGGATGGCGAATGATTCGAGAGGTGAAAGGCGTGAGGTTGAGGAAAGAGAGTGCGATGATGTTGGCGAGCCCGCTCCTCGGCGGAGGGCTCACCTTCCATCGTATGCGATTTGCGATGGAGCGAAAGAAATTCAGGGCGGTTTTATTTTCAAACCGGTTTTCCGCAGACTTGTTGTCGATCATGCTCGGACCTCGGCATTGTGCTTGTCTGAGCCGAGCGCGGCGGCGTGGAGGTGGCATAGCAACAATGCACGCGGGTGGTGGAAGAAGGATTTCCAGAGTCCACCTTTGAGGGAGTTGGCGGGTGTGCCGTCGCGCCGGAGGTAGCCGAACCATTCACCGTGGACGGGGTCGGCAAAGTGGCGGAAGGCCCATTCCCGGCAATGCTGGTGGAGGTCGAGGTAGCGGGATTCGCCGGTGAGGCGGTGGGCGAGGAGTGAGGCTATGAGGGCTTCGTTGTGCGGCCACCAGAATTTCATTTCGTGCCAGTATTCCTGGATGGGTTTGTCGTCGAGGCTGGTGAAGTAGAGGAAGCCGCCGTGTTCGCGGTCCCAGCCGCGCTCCCACATCCAGTCGAGCATGTCACAGCCGAGGCGGAGGAGTCGGGAGTCGTCGCGGCGGCGGGCTTCTTCGAGGATGAACCAGGCGGCCTCGATGGCGTGTCCGGGGTTGAGAGTGCGGCCGTCGAAGTGCGGGCTGATGGAGCCGTCGGGGGCCACAGTTTCCATGACGGCGTGCAGGTCGGGTTTGACGAAAAGGGATTCGATTTCCTCCAGGCAGCGGTCGATCCAGGTGGTGGTGGTGGCGTCGGGGCCGAGGCGAAGCTGCAGTTCCTGGGCAGTGACGAGGGCAATCATGCGCGGGCCAATGCCGGTGAGCGGGCGGTTATCGGTGAACTTGGGCGGAATTTTCCCCGGAGTGAAGTGCCAGTCGGTGAAGGCGGAGAACCAATGGCGGGCGCGGGCGGCGGAGTGGTCGCTTTTGGTGGCGGCGGCATGGGCGGCCCAGGCGATGGCGGCAAAACTTTCGCTGAAGGCGTAGCGGCGTTTGCGGATGGGGAGGCCTTCGCGGGTGACGTGGAAAAACATCCGGCCGTCGGCGGGATCGACGCATTTTCCCTCAAGGAAGGCGAGGGCATGGGAAGCCCACTCGACGGCCTGCGGGTTGGCTTCGAGGTCGAGGTGCATGGCCAGCAGCATCCAGGCCATGCGCCCTTGCGCCCATACGGATTTATCGGAATCGACGATTGTGCCGTCGGTATCGAAGCAGTGGAGGAAGCCACCGTGTTCGGTGTCGAGCGAGCGGGGGAACCAGAACGGCGCGCAGTCGTTGACGAGCTGATCGCAATAGAAGGCGGCGAGTTCGGCGGCGGCGGGAGGGTGGCTCATACGGCGGCGCGGGAGGGTTCGAGCACCTCGGGGAATGAGTTTTCGAGGTCGCTGCGGAGTTGGGCGAGCGCGTCGTCGGAGGAGGTGGCGAGGGGGAGTCGTGGGGGGCCGACGGGCACACCGCGCCAGCTCATGAGCGCTTTTGCGGCGCCGAGGTAACCGACAGCGGCGAGGCGTTCGATCAGGTCTGCGGCTCGTTTCTGCCAGTGCCGTGCGAGGTCGGCATTGCCTTGATCCCAGGCCTGCCACATCTGTTGGTAATAGGATGCGGCGAAATTGTAGGATGAGCCCACGGCGCCCCGCGCGCCGGTGAAAAGAGCGTCTAGCAGGCGTTCGTCGACGCCCCATGGGATGTCGTAGCGGTCGCCGGCGGCTTCCAGGGCGCGCGCGTAGGTGGCGGCATCGTCGTGGGTGAATTTGATCCCGGCCAGCGACGGCAGTTTTTCGTCGGCAGCGCGGAGGAAGTCGTCCATGGGAAAGGCGACGCCGGTGAGCACCGGTATGTCGTAGTAATAAAAGGGCAGCTTGGGTGCGGAGCGGGAGATCATGGCGCAGCATTCGATGAGGATTTCCAATGTCGCCGGTTTGTAGTAGCTGGGTGCGAGGGCGGAAATGGCGGCGAGTTGGCAGTCGGCGGCAGCGGCGGCGAGCCATGCGGCATCGTGCAGGCAATTGGAACCGACGTGGGCGACGACTTTCAGATTGTGGGCGGGTGCCGCGGTGGCCCAGGCTTCAAAAAGGCAAAATTTTTCATCGCGGGTCAGCGAGTGGCTTTCACCGGTGGAGCCGGTGATGAATACCATTTCCATGCCCTGTTCGGCGACATGGGCGGCTTGCAGGGGCACCACTTCGGGTGCGAGGCTGCCATCGGGGTGAAAGGGCGAGTGGGATGCCGCCACAAGGCCGTGCATTGCAATGGATTTCATAAAGAGAAATGAATGAGGATGTGTAAATGGTTATTTTTGCCGGGAGTAGGACAGTGATGGGTCGGTGCGGCCGGGCAGGATGAAGCTGAGCACGAGGCCGAGGACGAGGCAGGCAGTGAAGCCGATGGCGGCGTAGAGCAGACCGGTGACGGGGGCTCCCGAGGCGCGCAGGGCGATGACCATTGCCAGGGCGGCGACGGCACCGACAAACGCGCCGGTGCCATTGGCGCGGCGCACGAAAATGCCCAGCGCGAACAGTCCGCCGAGTGAACCGGCGGTGAGTCCGATCAGTGTGTTGAATGTTTTGAAGGCGGATTCGATGGTCGAGTGGGCCATCCACAGCGCGGTGGCTATGCCGAAAATGCCGACAAGCACGACGACGATGCGCGCGCTCCACAGGTAGGTTTTGTCGTCGCGTCCAGGGCGCAGCAGGCGGGCGTCGATATCCTTGACGAACACGGTGGATACGCTGTTGAGCGAGCTGGAGATGGTGGACTGGGAGGCGGCAAAGATGGCGGCGATCACCAGTCCGGAGATGCCGATGGGAAGCTGCTGGAGGATGTAGAAGGGAAGGATGGAATCGACGGCGGGCAGGGTAGGGTCGAGTTCGGCCGGGTGGGCTGTGTAGTAGGCATACACGGCGATGCCGAGGACAAAGAAAACCATCGACCCGAACACCGACATCCACATCGTGAGTTTGAGCGAGCGTTTGGCGGCGGCGATGTCGCGGGTGGTCATGTAGCGCTGGACCACGTCCTGGCTGGATGTGTATGGCACCAGCGAGTTAAAAAACAGGGCGATGAACAGGATGACCACCGACTGTGTTCCATCGGCGATGCTGAGCGACCCCCACTCCAGGTTCGACAGTCCTTTGGCGTCGCGGGCGGCGACGGCGGCGATTTCGCTCGCACCGCCGTCGATCCGCCAGGCGGCAAGTGCAAGGCAGAGGAGCGCACCGGCCATCAGCACGATGGCCTGGACGGCATCGGTCCAGACGACCGCCTTGATGCCGCCGATCACGGTGTAGATCACACACAGCACGCCGATGATGAGGATGGCGGCGTCGACCTGGATGTCGGATACTGCGGCGAGGGCGAGCGCGGGCAGGTAGAGGACGATGGCGATGCGCCCGAGGTGGAAGAACGTGAACGAGAGCGAGGCGAACAGACGGCAGGGCAGGTTGAAGCGGCGTTCGAGGTATTCGTAGGCGGAGGTGAGGTCGAGTTTGCGGAAAAACGGCAGGTAGCAGGCGATGACCAGGGGGACCACCAGCAGGATCGCGAGCTGGCCAATATACCAGGAAGAATCTGTTTGATAGACGCGAGCGGGTATGCCCATGAAGGTGAGTGCGCTGAGCATGGTGGCGAACACCGACAGGCCGGCGACCCAGGCGGGCACGCTTTGATTGCCGCGGAAGTAGGCTTCGGTGGACGAGGCGGCCTCTCGTTTCATGAACCACACGCCAATGCCGACCATGCCGGCGAGGTAGACGGCGACGACGGTCCAGTTGACCGCGCCGAAGCCTGGGCGCTCGGACACCGGTGATCCGGCAATGACCTGGGTGGTGCGCACGCCGGGGCGGGCCTCGCCGGTGGGGATGATCCATTCGCGGCCGCTTTCGACCAGCGTGGCGGTGACCGGGACGGTCATGTTTTCGGGCAGTTGGCCCGCATCCGACCAGCGTCCGGTGATGGTGTTAAAAGCCTGGAGGCGTCCGGGGAATCCGGGGTGGGCGGTGCGAGGTTGGAAACCCACCAGCGAGCCGTCGTCGCCACCGATGACCAGCAGGTGGCTTGCACCGACGGCCGGTGCGGGTGTGGGCGCGGCGACGGCCGGGAAGAGCGTGTCTTCGAGTTGTTCCCAACCGGTGGCGGGGCGGTAACGCCAGGCATCGGACAGGTATTCGCGCACCGGACCGCCATCTTCGCCGGCGCTCAGCGCGGCTCCGGAGAACACGTAAAGCGCACCATCGCGAGCCCCGGCGACGGGCAGCAGGCGTCCTGGCCCGGGCAGCGGCGGGCCTTCGGTCCACCCCCCCGCCGGGTTGTTCAGGTCGAGGAGAAAGTGGCGGTTTTCGGCGGTGGTGGCGGCCGGGTCGGTGATGCCGCCGACAACATGAACGATGTGGCCGATGCGGGCCCCTGCCATGGACGCCAGTGGCGTGGGCAGCGACGGAAACTCATCGACCACGGCCTGACCATCGACCAGGGTGACCAGCCAGCAATCGTCAAAAACGCCATCCGCATCACTGCCACCAATAAGCAACAATCCTTGGTGGCCTTGGATCGAGACACCGTAGCCGCGCGGCGCGGGCAGGGTGCCCGCGGGACGCCATTCTTCCGCGCCGGGATCGAGAGCGAGGACGCTGGTCTCGACGACCCGCGGGCC
>SLCJ01000013.1 GCA_007125835.1 Verrucomicrobiales bacterium
CACTCATCACCCGCTCCCATTCCTCCACCTCCACACGCATCCCTTCCAGCACAGGCAAAGCCTCAGCCCCCAACGCCCCCTTCTTATCCCCCCGCACACACCGCCCCGAAGCTTCAACCAGTTTCAAATACTCCTCCTCCCCCATCTTCCACGCCAAATTCTCTCCCTTACGCACCACCCGCTTGCCCTCCACCATCTCGGCCACCCGGCACACCCCACCCAACCTCACCTTCTCAATCGAGGTCAGCCACTGATCCCGAACGCTTGCCTCACGCGCCGCCTCCAACTCCTCACGCTGCTTCTCATTGGGCCGACGCGGCGGTTTGGCCACCTTTTCCCGCCCCACACGCGCAAACACCCGATCCTGCACACTGGTGTAATCACTCTCCGCCAAGCCACCGGCAATCCCCGCCCGCACCGGATTCAAGTCCACGTAAACCATGCACGCCAGCAAGGCCTGCGCATCCTCAATTCGCTGACACCGGAACCGCCCCTCCCAGAACCGCCCCTTGCAGTCGTCCTCCTTGTTGGCGCGGCGCGCGATCTTCTCATTCAAACAACGCATCAACCAGCTCACACTGGCCAGTCGACCACGCCACTTGCCCACCACCTCCGCATTGCCCGCCTGACGTGCAAGCTCCTCACCCTCAGGCAGCACCGGCGCCCCGCTTTCGTCCCGCATCTGCGGAAAAATCGACCGCCACCGCAGCACCACCTCCTCCGCGCTCCAATCCCCCGCCCTCTCCGCATCCGTGCGCAGCACCACATGCAAGTGATTGCTCATCACCGCGTAGGCATACACTTCCACCGCAAAAGACTCGCTCAATTCCCTCAACCGATCCCTCACCCACCCCCGCCGGTGCTCGTAGCTGCGGCCTGAATACGCATCCTCCCCGCACAAAAACGCCCGCCGCACACAGCGGCTCACGCAGTGAAACACCTGCGGAACTCCCTCATTTACAATGTTTTGTCGCAAATTCGGCATAACGATTCGATCCTTTCTGGCTTGGGCTTCGGCAGAAGCTTGGCAAAGTGACATATCCGCGAAAAAATTTCAAGTGATATTTGGCAGGCAAAGTTTAAAAGGACCATCCACTTCCCTTCAAGATTGGCCATCACCCCCGCAAAGCCGCCACGAGCGATTCCTCCATCACCTCCACCGTCCGGTCCACGGCGTTCTCGTCGTGGGCCAGCGAAAGAAACCCGGTTTCGTAGGCGGAGGGGGCCAGATACACGCCCCGCTCCAGGCAGCCGTGGAAAAACCGCGCGAACAAAGCCGTGTCGCCGCGCCGGGCATCCTCCAGGTTTTCCACTGACTCTTCGGTGAAGAACAAACAAAACATCGAGCCCAAGCGGTGAAAGACGAATTCAAGGCCAATTCGGTTGAGCATGGCCCACACACCGCGATCCAAGCGAGCGCCCAGTTCCTCCAGCCTGCGGAATCCATCCACCTTATCCAGTGCCTTCAGTTGCGCCAGGCCCGCCGCCATTGCCAAGGGATTTCCCGAAAGCGTCCCCGCCTGATACACCGGCCCGTCCGGGGCCAGGCAGTCCATCAAGTCCGCCCGCCCGCCGAATGCACCCACAGGCAGACCACCGCCGATCACCTTGCCGAAGCAGGAAAGGTCTGGCCGGATCCCGGTCAGTTCCTGCACGCCCCCTGCCGCCACACGAAACCCCGTCATCACCTCGTCAAAAATCAACAGCGCGCCATCCCGTGCCGTCACATCCCTAAGATGCTGGAGGAACCCCTCCAAGGGCGGGATCAATCCGGCATTCGCGGGCACAGGCTCCACGATCACCGCCGCAATGCGACCGGCATGGCTCTCGAACACTCGCTCCACCGCATCAAAATCATTGAAGGGCAGCACCAGCGTCAGCGAGGCAAGAGCCTCGGGCACCCCGGCGCTGTCCGGACGCCCCTGCGTGAGCGCCCCCGATCCCGCCGCCACCAGCAGCGAATCCACATGCCCATGATAACACCCCTCGAACTTCACCACAAAATCACGCCCGGTCGCCCCCCGCGCCAGCCGCAGCGCCGACATGGTCGCCTCGGTGCCGGAATTGGTCATCCGCACCTTTTCCACCGATGGCACACGCGCCTTCACCGCCTCCGCCATTTCCACCTCCAGCGGATTCGGAATCCCAAACGAAACCCCACGCCCAGCAGTCTCCCGCACCGCCGCCACCACCTCCTCAGGCGCGTGACCAAGAATCGCCGGACCCCAAGTGCCCACATAATCGATCAGCTCGCGTCCATCCACGTCCTCCAGTCGGCACCCCCAAGCGCGGCGCACGAAAAACGGCTCGCCTCCAACGCCGCGGAACGCGCGCACCGGAGAATTGACTCCCCCCGGAATGGATCGGCGGGCGGCGGCAAACAGTCTGGCGGAGTGGGAGTCGGGCGGGCTCATGGTTACGGATTGGCAGGCAAGAAAGCTGCGGATCGAGAAGGAACGGGAAATCAGGGTGAAGAAATCAGCCATCAATCACGTCGAAAACGCATCAACGTGCAAGTGCGGGCTTGGAATCCGCGCTCCTTTCCGCTACACTCAAACCATGCCGGTGTTTTATCATTTGGAGATTCCGGACATTTTTCCCTGGTCCGCCGCCCTTTTTCACAGCTGCGGCCGCCATCCGGCTGCCTTGTCGCCGCCTGCGCGGAAGCCTGCCACCACCCCGAACCCAACCAACCAATCCCCATGAAATCACCGGCCCTCCTTTTCTCAATGCTGGTCGCCGCCGCCCTCCACGCCGCGGCGGCTGACATCCCTCTCACCGAGGAAGCCCCCCCGGGATACAACCTTGTCCGCGAACGCGACGCCCACTACATCGCCGACATCTTCCCCGAGGACGTCCGCTTCATGCTCGAAGTCAAAGAGCCCACCACCGTTTTCCGCACCCGCGACGCCCGCGATCCCATCGGCACACTCGACGCCGGCCAACTCGTCCCCCTCGAAGGATTCACCCGCTTTGCCTTCCGCGTGCGGGGCACCAGCGGACGCAATGTCCTCGTCGGCTGGGTAAACCCCGAGCACCTCGAACACCCCGAACCCGAATTCCACGACAAACTCATCCTCGCCGGCGAACGCCGCGAACAAGTCAGCAAGCTCATCGCCGACCGCCAAATCGCCATCGGCATGACACTGGCCGAAATCCGTGAATCCCGCGGCGATCCCACACGCCGCGAGTCGCGCGTCACCGCCGAAGGCCGCGAAGATCTCTGGGAATACATCCGCTACCGGCAGATTCCCCACTACCGCACCATGCGCGACCCCCGCACCGGTGCCGTCTACCGCCAATTCGACTACTACGAGCGGATCGAAACCAGCAAGGTGTCCATCGAGTTCGTCGACGGCGTCGCCACCTCCATCGCCGAAACCGAGGAAAACACCCGACGCCGCCAGCGCATCACCCTCGCACCCCCCATCTTTTTCAAACACCTGTAGGCAAACCTCCGTGGACGCGCCGGGTTCGCGTGCCTGCCTCGCACGCCGGAATGCGATGTCGTTCGCTCGTTCACAGCAACAGGCTCCCACCCCGCGCCTTGGCAGCATGCGGGCGATGGTGTATCTTTCGTGCCCACTATGCTGCCCTGGTTCGACAACGGAAAATTTCCCCTCTACCTCGCGCCGATGGCGGGGGTGACCGACCGCGTCTTCCGCGGTCTCTGCAAAGAACTCGGAGCCGATGTCATGGTCACCGAATTCGTCAGCGCCGAGGGCATCCTCCACCGGGACGACCGCACACGCCACTACACCGAATTTTCCGACGCCCAGCGCCCGGTCGGCGTTCAGCTCTTTGGTGGCAACCCGGAAAACCTCGCCGAAGCCGCACGCAAGGTGGTCGACTGGAAACGCCCCGACTTCATCGACATCAATTTCGGTTGTCCGGTCAACAAGGTCGTCTCCAAAAACGGCGGCAGCTCTCTGCTCCGCGACTGCCCGCTGCTCGCCAAAGTCGCCGCTGCCATCGTCAAGGCCGTCGATGTCCCGGTCACCGCCAAAATCCGCATCGGCTGGGACCAGCAAAGCATCAACGCCCCTTCCGTCGTCCGCCTGCTTGAGGAAGCCGGCGTCGCCGCCATCGCGATCCACGGCCGCACCAAATCCCAAGGCTATTCCGGCCTCGCCGACTGGGAACGCATCGCCGAGGCCGCCGCCGCTACGCGCCTGCCCGTCGTCGGCAATGGCGACATTACCTGCGGAGCCGATGTCGAACACCGCCGCCGCACCACCGGCGTGCGCGGCGTCATGATCGGCCGCGCCGCCATGCAATACCCCTGGGTATTCCGCGAGGCCGCCGCCTACCTTGCCACAGGAAAACAACCCGACCCCGTCCCTCTCGATCAACGCTGGGATTTCATCCTCCGCCACGCACGCCTCGCCGTCGCCGCCGATCCGCGCGGCAGCGAACCACACCAAATGATGGCCATGCGCTCACGCCTCATGCATTACACCAAAGGCCTGCCCGGCGGCAAATCCCTCCGCCAGCGCATCACCTCCGTCTCATCCATCGCCGCCCTCGAAGACATCGCCGCCGAACACCTCAATTCCGCCGCAGAGGTGCAACAAGCGTCCTGAGCCGGATGTGCCGGATTCTCGCATTCGAGTAGGAATGCGGGAAAATGATTTAGCACAGGGTCCCGATTCGCAAAACGTAGAACGAAAAAGCCCTGAAAGGGCTTTGAGCTATTGTGCCTTCGGCACTTCTTCTGCTGGCCATCTGTCGCTCCAACCCCGGCCATCCGTGGAATCACGAGATCACCCGGCCCTGGAAGGGCCACGGCACAGAGCCCAGGGTTTCAAACCCTGATCCTTCTACATAAGTTTGAAGCATGTGGTGGGAAGCCTGGAATTTGGGAAAGACGGCATGGTTTTTCATGATTTGCTTGACATAAACCTCACC
>SLCJ01000114.1 GCA_007125835.1 Verrucomicrobiales bacterium
CGAGACAGCACATGAGAACGCAAAAGCCCAGCTACAGCCAGCACGAGCTGGGCAACCACTCCCATCGATTTCGATACCGATCCCGATTTGGATTTGGATTTGGATTTTCCGCTGTCGCCCCCCACGGGAAAGACTTCCATGCACGCGGTAGCGTCTTGGAGTGCTCCAGTCCTCTGGAGCTTTGCGAGTAGGCGAGCCAATACCCAGCAGCAATGGATCATCAAACACCTCCGGACAACCACCCCCCAAAAAAGCGGTTGAGGGCCCGGCGGCGCAGCGGACGCAACCACGCCGCCCGCAAGATTCGCGGACTGGAAAACATCGAAGACGAACTCCGCCGCATCGAAGTGCGGCAGGGACCCGAAGCCGTGGAGCAAATCCGCGACACCGCCCAGGGCCTCTACGAAGGGCTGGTGGGGGCCAGCGTTCACGAGTTGCGCAGTGTCGTCACCGCGATGAAGACCAATGTCGAAAACCTGGAGCGCTGCCGCGAGGATGAAATCCCCGCCATGACCCGCAGGATCATCCCCCGCCTTACCGACCGCCTGTCCTACATGGAGCGCCTGCTCAGCGACATGAAGGAGTTCACCACCAACATATCCCGCGCCCGCGCCTCCGAACCCGTGGCCGATCTCGTCGCCGAAGCCCTGGAAATTGTCCGCAGCGAACTGACCGGCAGCAAACGAAATGCCGATCCGGTGGACGTGCGCCTCGACCTGCCCGCCGAATTGATCGTCCACTGCTCGCGCATGCCCATGGTGGTGGTGCTGCGCAACCTGCTCAAAAATGCCATCGAGTCATTCATGATCGGCGAATCCGACTTCGAGCCCGGCGTGGTCGAGGTTGCCGCCTTTTCGGAAGGAGAAGAGGTCTGCATCACCATCCGCGACCAGGGCATGGGCATGAGTCCGCAGGAATTGGAAAACGTCCTCCGCTTGATCCCGGGCAGCAGTTCCAAAGGCCGCCACGGCACCGGCTTCGGCCTGCCCATCGCCTGCCGCCACATCCGCGCGCACGGAGGAACAGTCGATATCGCCAGCCAGGAAGACGACGGCACCCTCGTCACCATCCGTTTGCCGAAAGGGGGAACGAGGCGCACATGAAACCACTGGCCCTCATCGTCGACGACGACCCATCCATCCGCGAGGCCCTCGGGGATCGGCTCGATTCCCTCGGCCACCATTTCCACACCGCCGACTCCCAAAAAGAAGCCCGCGAACGTCTCGACGACAGCGCCTACGCCTACATCCTTCTCGACCTCGAATTGCCCGTCCGCCTCGGGCGCCGTCCTTGAGCATCCGGCCCCGGCTCCCGTCCTGCGCGAAGTCGAATCCGGCACGCTGGAACTCCACCCTCAATCCATCTGCTTCGAAGGAATCGAAATCTGCCGACCGGAAAACGGCACCATCTGGCAAATCTTCCGCATCCTCCGCCAACGGAGGAATAATGGCTCGCCAAAATCATTCCCCGGCAAAACCCTCGCCGAGACCCTCGGCTCGGAGCGCGGGCAGAATGCCGTCAGCGAAGCCGTCTGCGCATTCCGCGAGCGGTCAAACCAAATCCTCCGCGAAGCCGGCATCCAGGCCGAAAACAACACCATCCTTATTTCCGGCGGCCCGGGCTACCGTCTCAATCCCGACCTCCGGATGCCGCTCGAAAAGATTGGCAAAACAGGCGTTGGCGAAGGAATCAGTCATATTTTCCACCCCTTCGAACTCCAGCACCACCGTTTCCCCTGCTTGGAGAGCGGGTTCGATTTCCTCGGCCAGAAAAACCACGGCTTTCCCGCCGTCAGCCAGAAAGCTGCCGAAACGTTGTTGGAGCGGGATGGTTTTCATGATTCAAACATATCTGAAATTTCGTCTTCACCGTCAAGACCTAATTTGATACGCGTCTGACTGAGCAGTTGGAGGTAACTATCCACCTGATTCAGGTCAAACGCCACCGATAGAACGGTTCCCGGGAAGCTCATTCGGGTCTGTAATGGGGAGATCTGGTCCGGCGGAAGCTTTCCCTTAGGCCAATACCGGCGTCCGCCACCCCGATCCGCACCTCGCCTTTTTGCGGATAGACTTGGGCGGAGACAAATCCCGGCCCACGGCTGTGCTGGCGGCAGTTGTTGATGATTTCGCCCATAATGTAAGTTGCCAGCATCCGGGCGTCCACGTGCTCCGGGTTGGGCACGATGCAGCGGGCAATCTCGTCCGGCAGGGCATCCGTGTAGGTCATGACGCTTGCGCCGATTTCCTTCACTTCTACGAAGCGACTGGTCCCGCTGTGCCGGTGGAAATGCTCCGGAAGCTCTATCCCAAGCAGAGTGACCACATCCATACGCTGGAAATAGCACAGTGCTTCGCACTCCTCGATGCCGGCGAAAGTCACCGGAACCTCCGATTCTTGCCAACGCCTGACAGCGGCAAGCAAAGCTGCCGTGGCACCCGGAACCCAGAATTTGACCCGCGCCAAATTCAATTCCACCGGAACACCCGATGGAACCGCCGCGAAAGCGGCCAGCAGCTCGCGCTAGTTCGCTTCAAAGACCCTGGCAGGAAGGGAAAATGGGTAACTCATGACCGGAATTTAGGCAATAATGGAACGTGCTGCAATAAATGCGTGGAAGCTAGGGGGTGAACCAAACTAGGAATGCGTGCAGTCCCGCAAGGCGGAACCGCTTTCTTTCGCGCACCTCCGCGCAGTCCCGCAAGGCGGGACGGTGGCGGTTGACGCCCCGTTCTCTCACGCGCCCGCCCCCCCGCTAGGCGGCTCGCCGCCGAAAACCGGGCCAGCAGGCTGTCATCGGGAAAGCGGCAGCGGGCTGCAAGCATCTCCAAGGAGATTCTCCCCCCTTCGCACTTACCACCTGCCACTTTCACTCCGCCCCATGACCCTCCCACAGGCCATCTCCCTGCTCTACGATCTCCACCCCGGCACCACCCCGGTGGAAGAGGGATCGCCACCGCACGAAAGGCCGCATAAGGGGACCGCGCGCGCCCCCGCGTGCTCCCATGCGAGCCCTCGCGCATGGGCATGACCCACACTTTTTCCTGCTCCTCCTCGCCGTCCTCGACCTGATCGACGAAGGCCGCGCCACCCCAGACCACATCCCCTGGTGCCAGCAACTGCGCGACCGGTTCTCTTCCCCTGTCTCCCGTCTCCCGAACCCTGATCCCTCGCAACCTTCCCCCAACATCCCCGCCCCAGGACCGGACCTGCACTGACACGTGCCCTGCTAATCGACCCAAGTCGCTCCAACGGCGAACGCGAACCCCATGACCTCGCTGGCAAATCCGTCCTCCTGCCAAAGGATCCCGCATTCCAGCCGGATGAGGACGGGCTCAGGTGGCGGCGCGGAAAATTGAGCGCGTGAGGCGGAATGGCTTGACTGGAAAGACCTCGCTGGCATAATCATTGGAAAAATGACGGGCTCCCTCAAACACCATGATCTAGAATATAGCTCAGTTGAGATCTTCCGCCCCTGCCCGCAAGGCTCCCGCGAGGGCCGCAGCGTCCTCATCCAGTTCAACTCCATGGGCGACCCGGAAAACGGCTGCCGTTTCACCGTTTAAAAATACCTCTCCGCCAAATCCGTCTCCGAGGATGCTTGGACCTCTCTCCCCAACTTCAGCTTCTCAGCTTTTCAGAAATTCAGCTTTTCCCAACTCCTCCTCCCGCTGAACCCGGACTACGACCCCATCCCCGTCGCCCCCGTCGAAGGCACGGAAATGGTGGTCGGCGAATGGGTGGCAGCAATCAACTGAATCATGAACTGAAATCAAAAGGACGCTTCCGGCATTCGGCTTCCTCAAGTCCCTTGATTTTCCTCCCCATGCCTAACAGATATCCTCCACGGCAGATCATGCGCTGAGCCTTATCCCCGCCCGCAATGATCCGGAGCGGATCCACCAGCCTCGGATTACCAACAAAAGAACAACATATCTCCCAAAGTGCATCCCCCCGAAGCAGCCGCCCGCGAAAACATCGACCGCCAGCTCATGGCGGCCGGGTGGCTCATTCAGGACAAGAAGGACCTCAACCTCTCCGCATCCCGCGGAGTCGCCGTTCGCGAAATGCAATCCCACGGCGGCCCCGCCGACTACATCCTCTTCGTCGATGGCAAGGCGCTCGGCATCGTCGAAGCCAAGAAAGAAGGCACCACGCTCTCCGCCGTTGCCGAGCAGTCCGCCCGCTACACCGCCGCGCAAAACTGGATCCCCAGGCGCTGGGCCGATCCATTGCCCTTCACCTACGAGTCCACCGGCATCGAAACCAACTTCCGCGACCAGCGCGACCCCGACTCCCGCTCTCGCCCGGTCTTCGCCTTTCACTCCCCCGAGCACCTCCTCGAACTCGTCCAGCAGGGAAATGCCTGCCCGGCTCGGGCTACCCTCCGTGCCCGCCTTCGCCAATTCCCCGCGCTGAACACCGCCCCGCTCCGCGAGTGCCAGATCGACGCCGTCTCCAACCTCGAAAAATCCCTCGCCGCCAACCGCCCGCGCGCCCTCATCCAGATGGCCACCGGCGCCGGCAAGACCTTCACCGCCGTCACCCAGGCCTACCGCCTCATCAAGCACGCCGGAGCCAAGCGCATCCTCTTCCTCGTTGATCGCGGCAACCTCGGCCGCCAGACCGTCAACGAATTCCAGCAATTCACCACTCCCGACGACGGCCGCAAGTTCACCGACCTCTACAACGTCCAGATGCTCGGCCCCGGCGGCATCGATCCCGTCTGCAAGGTCACCGTCTCCACCATCCAGCGCCTCTACTCCCAACTCTCCGGAAACACCACCTTCGACGACGAGGCCGACGAGCACTCCGGTTACGAAGCTGCTGGAGCCGCCGCAGGCAAAGAGCCGCTCCCCGTCACCTACAACCCAAAGATCCCCATCGAGACCTTCGACTTCGTCA